>JAYTNY010000289.1:0-4703 GCA_043748055.1 Roseobacter sp. | reverse complement strand
CAACGGGTCTTTCATAGGCCACGAGCGGAAGCTGTGCGTCGTGGCTCGCATTGGTTTTGTGTTGCATCATTCCTCCGGAAAAAACGGCATGGCCGGAATGAGTGGGCTCATTCCGGCCATGCCGTAATTTGAAAAGTTGTTTTAAAGCGCTATCAGTGAATCGTCTGTCACTTCGCAGCGCGCATCAAAGGCTGCCATCAACTGTGTGTCGAGTTCGATGGTGTCGCCGACAGCGGTCAACGCTACTTCGACCTGCGTCGGCAAGCCAGTGCATATCTCCCACTCGCCATACCAAACGCCGCCATGAAGCAGCATACTGTTGCGCACATTCAGCCACGGCTGGTTGATACGCAGACCAAATGCTGCGGCTTGCTGTGGATCGACAAACCCCAACTTAAAAGTGTGGGCATAGGTGATCCGCACCGAGCGCAATGGTCCGATCCATGGGCCATCCACGCCCCAACCCTCCAAACGCTCGTCAACTGAGCGGCGTCCGTGATACAGATGCAAGTAAAGATGGGTGTCAGGTGACACTGAGGCTAATTCTTTTATTAGAGACATTTTGGAAAAAGAACAAGCGGGTGAATGGCACTACCATTCACCCGCTTGCGCGAGAAATTAATGTTGTTGTCGCTTACGCCGCTTCGAGCTCGGGATCGATGTTGACGTTAGAGAGGTAGTCGAGTTTGCGGAAATCTTCTAAGACCGTGCTAGGAATAGTGCCATTGCCAGTCCCGTTGTTTGATACACCAACGGTGCAATCCAAACTGCGTTCCTCAAACCAAGCGATGAGTTGATCCATCACGATTTGATCGTCACCGGTAAAGGTAAAGCTGACAGTTACTTCAGACATAGTGTAATTATCCTCCGATTTTTCCGAGAATGCTTGACATCCCGCACGCCAGAATGAAAAGTATAAGGCCCATCGCAATGAGCCACTTGACCCAACTGCGCCGCACGCCGGGCGAGACCTCACCACCATGCGCGGCATAGGGAAAGGTGAGGCGCTCTTGGTTGGGTGATTGGCCACGCACAAACACGCCTTTGACGTGGCTGCCGCTGCCGTGTCGCCATTCGTCAAAGTTGTTGATGGACTCGACCGCTCGGCGAAAGTCGCGCTCTTTGCGCGCATCCAGAATTTCGCGAGACTTGGCCACGCGGGCGGTCTCGCGATTGGAAGAAGATTGTTGTTGACTCATGGAGAAAAACAACCACGAAGGGCACGAAGATCACGAAGTGTTTTCTCTTCGCGATCTTCGTGCCCTTCATGGTTCAGATCAATTGGAATTACAAAAGTGCTCGCAAAAACTGCTCGCGACCCGCTTCGCCTTGCATCAACAAGTCGCCGCAGTCTTTGGCATGGTTACGCCAATGCACCCAGCGAGCAAATCCTTGCTTGGCAATTTCATCGATCAGCGCGAGTTCGGCACGCGCCTGATCTAATGCAGTGGCTGAACTCGCTTGGTGATGAGCCTGTCGATCCGCATCGATGACGATGTAGCATGTCATCCCTACCTCCCCAAGTGCCAGCGCCGTTTTGAGCGCAGCCTCTTTGCCTGGCTTGTCTTGGTCGAGGGCGATGACCACCGGCGAGCCGCGATGTTGCGCTGCCAGATGGGCCACCACTCGCGCATGGGCGGTGCCGAGCAGGGCGATACACAACCACTCAGCCGTGACACCCCATTGCACCAGCGCCGCGAAGTCGACCGCGCCTTCGACCAACACGATGCCGCGCATGGGGTCTCCACCCATCATCGGGCGTTTGTGCACCAACCCATCGGGCAGGCCGAGGTATTTGGGTTGTTGTCTGAGCGTTGTGGCACGCCCGATGAGGAAGAGCGGTTGGCCCTCCGCATCCAGTACCGGGAACACAATCCGGTCGCGCAGCAACTTGCCACGTTGGGTCGCAGCCCAATTTGCGCGGCGAGGCTTAGGGATTGGCCACGCTCGTGTAGGTGGCGCGCCAAATTGCCAGAGGCGTAGCCAATCTGCAACTGGGCGATAGTGGTATCGGTTAAGCCACGCTGATGCAGTTGTTGCTGTACCTCAGGCGCATTGGCGAGATTCAGCGCGTAGCAGGTCGCTGTCTCGCGCAACACAGCGGCGACATCACTGCGCATGGGTGCATGGCTTGTCGGTGTTGCCGTCGGTCGCGTGACAACACGCGGGGCACTGATGCTGCCTCGGCCCAGCAGATAGCGCTCGCGCAAGTGTTGGCAAGCCGTCTTCACATCCAAGCCCTCGGTCAGCATCACCAAATCGATCACGCTGCCGTGACGGCCACAGGCGTAGCAATGGAAATGGTTGTCTTGATCGTAAAGGGTGAACGACGGGTTACGGTCGCTGTTCTGCCCACACAAACAGCGACAGACATGCAGGCGCCCGCGTTGGCGCACTTCGCCATATTCAGCCGCCAGTTCGCTCACTCGCACGGCGGATTTCAGTTCGTCAATTAGGCTCATGGCGTCCTCGTCAGTGTGGCGTTGCCGACGGTATTAATAAGTGGGTTTGCAGTGGCATCAGGCCAATCCGGCATGCGGAAGCAAAAGGCTTCTTTGGGCAGACCGCGCAGAAAGGGCGACGCTTTCACCCGCCGCCCATTGCGAGTTTGGGCAAACGATATGCACAAGACATCGGTGGCGCGGGTGAAGCCGACATACGCCAGCCGCAACTCCTCATCCAGCCCGCGTTTGGAGTGTTGGGCGTTGTAATGTGGGATCAGGCCCTCCTCCATCCCGACCAAGAACACCAGCCGAAACTCCAACCCCTTGGCATCGTGCAGCGTCAACAGCTTGACCCGGTCACGGCCAAACGTGCTGAGCGGGTTCTCGCCACTCAGTACATCCAGCTCATCGAGGAAGGCGCTGATTGTGCTGAAGCCACCGGCCATGCGCAGCAACTCAGCGACCCGCTCAGTGGATTGTTGAAAAGCATCGCCACGGGTGTGGCGCAGGTGTCGCTCAAAAGCCAGTCCCGCCTCGGTCAGCACGAACTGCAACAGATCGACCGGCGCCCAGCCGTTGCGTTCGTCGAGTTTGAGCAACGCCTCTTGCAGTTGGCGTAACCCAGCGACTTCTGCTGGCCCAAGTGTGCTGCTGCGCTCATGGTCGAAGACATGCTCAACCAACAGATCATGTGCCTCGCCCATGATCTGCACCTGCACCGATTGGGGCAGCCACCCATGCACGACGGCGATCTCGGCCAGCGCGAGCGGATCGCCGTCGAGATGTTGCGACAAGCGCAAGAACGCGATCAGTTGGCGAATCTCAGGGTGATCGTAGAACGAGCCGCGCCCAACGACGACGTAGGGGACATTGGCGCGTAGCAACGCCTTTTCGATGGGCGCAATCTGGGCGTTGGTGCGGCATAGCACCGCGCAGTGCTCGAAGCTGACGAACCCGCACGATACTGCCCGCAGAATCTCGCTAGTCACCGTGCCAGCCTCCTGGTGCTCGCTGCTTTGGGTCAGCAAGGCGACCGGAAAGCCGATCTCGCGCATCGGCACTTGGGGCGGAGATTGCCGGTGCCAATCGCGTAGCAATGCATCGCTCAGTGCGACGATGCTGCGGCTGGAGCGAAAGTTGTGCGGCAGATGGATTACTGCGGCCTCGGGGAAGTCATGCTGAAATCGCGCGAAGCACTCGCCCCCCAACGCGCCGCGAAAGGCATACACCGATTGGGCCGCATCGCCGATCAGGGTCAGTTGGTGGTGTCGTTCAACCAGATGCCCGATCAACCGGTATTGAGCCAAACTCAGATCTTGGCACTCGTCAACAAGCACCTGCTGCCAGCGGGCTTGGAAGAACGTCAACGCCTCGACACTGATCTTTAGCAAACACAGCGGCTGCAGGATGAGGCCGTCGAAGTCGACCATTTGCTCGTCAAGCAGACGGCGCTCATAGTCCGCGTAAATCTGTGCGAGCAGAGCATGCATGGTCGATGTGCCGCGTGCGGCAAAGTCGCCCGGCGATAACCCTGCACACTTGGCAGTGCTGATGACCTGCTCGACCTCTTCGGGGCTCAGCCGCTTGGCCAGCGCCGTGAGCGTCGGATCGCCATTGGTATCGACCGCGTTGATCAACTGCTTCAGCATCTTGCGTCGCCACTGCGCCGGGCAGACCTGCGGGACGCGGCGCTTGGGGTCGGGGTGATAGCCCAAGACATCGCCATACTCACGCAGCATGCGCAAGCCAAGGGCGTGCAAGGTGCAGACCGTGATGGCACGCGCTTGCTCGAGTGAGATGAGATCCTCCAGGCGGCTGCGCAACTCGCGAGCGGCTTTGACGCTGAAAGTGACGACCAAAATCTCGAACGGATTGCTGCCCTGGGTCACCAGATGGGCAATACGGTGCGCGAGCACGCTGGTCTTGCCTGCGCCAGCACCGGCATGCACCAACAGTGCTCCGGGCCATTCGACGGCTTGGCGTTGCTCGGCGGTTAGCGTCATTGGCATGGCGCACCTGCTTGATGAGCAATTGACCCAAGTCTTCGCTTGACTGGTCGTAGGGAAGGTGATAACAATTGCATTACTAATTTCCTTGAAACGCCTGACACTGAGGGTCCAATCTGAGTGTTGGGCGTTTCGTTTTTTCGGGCAATACGGTTGCTCGATCGCCGTCACAGCAGGAAAACGTCAAACGGCGAGTCTGCTGTGAAGCCACTCGCCGAAGTCGACCTAGGTCGCTGCTTTGTTTAACATCGTG
>JAYTNY010000288.1:0-3172 GCA_043748055.1 Roseobacter sp. | reverse complement strand
AACAACGTGACGAGCAAAACTTCAGACAAGGCTCGCAGCGTACGTAACTCATGTATGGAGCGCAGGCTAAAGCCGTGCGGCTACCAGCGATCATTTAATTCTCAATGTCCATACTTTCTGCAACCAACCTTACCCAGTCGTTTGATTTTGTCGATGTCTTTACCGGCATTAACCTAAACGTGACCCACGACGCGAAGGTGGGCTTGATTGGCCCGAACGGCGTGGGCAAAACATCGCTGCTGCGCATTTTGTGCGGGATGGAGCAGCCGGTCAGCGGCACGGTCTCGCTCGCCAAAGGCAAACGGTTGGGCTACTTGCCACAAGAGGCCTACGACGCATTTTCGGATTCCAGCAACAGCGTGTGGGATGAGATGCTGCATGTGTTCGATGACCTGCACGCGATGGAAGCACGCATGCGGGAGCTTGAAGTTGAGATGGCGCGTCCTTCGACTGCGCGCATCGGAATACGCTCCGCTCAGGGTGCTCACTTGGAGGAATACGGCGACCTGCAACACGAGTTTGAGCATCGCGGCGGGTATGACACCGAGACACGCATCAAGCAAACGCTGGCTGGCCTGGGGTTTGACAAAACGAATTGGGATGTGCCGGTGGCGCACCTGAGTGGTGGGCAGAAGACACGCGCCTTGTTAGCCAAGCTGCTGCTGCAAAACCCCGATCTCTTGATCCTGGACGAGCCGACCAATCACCTAGATGTCGAAGCAATCGAATGGCTGGAGAAGAGCATGGTGGCATGGGAAGGCGCGTTGATTGTGTGCAGCCACGACCGCTATTTTCTGGACAAAGTCGTTAACCGGATTTGGGAGATGAGCCGCACCAACATCGAGGTGTATCGCGGCAACTACAGCGCCTATTTGCAGCAACGCGAGGAACGCTTTGAGCGCAGCATATTTGTGTTTAATCAAGAAAAGGCACGGCTGCAAAACGATGCACGCCTCATCAAACGCGATTTCGATGCGGTGAAGGGCGGCAACGACATGGACCTCTCGTGGGCCAAAGGCAAGCTGAAGCGTTTAACCCGCGATGTGGTGACGATTGAAAAATTTGGCACCGAAGTCTTGCTCAACGAAAAATGGAACGAGATTGCCGAGCGCATGGCGATGGACGGCGGCAAGCCCGTGCCGTTTGGCATGGAAGAAGCCGTCAAGCGCGTAGATCGGCTGCGCCCGCCATCCAAGCCCCCCAAGCTGAACCTAAAACTGCAACCCAGCAAACGCAGCGGAGCGATTGTGTTGCGCACGCAGGGGTTGGTGGTGGGTTACACAAGACAGGGTGAAGAGGTGACAGGGGGACAAGATGACAAGGTGAATCAAGCGTCACCCCTTCACCCTGTCACCCTGTCACCCTCTCATCCTCTCTTCACCTGCGATGACGTGGAGCTGCGTTGGAAAGAGCGCGCCGCGCTGATTGGGCCGAACGGCAGCGGCAAGACCACGTTTCTAAAAACGGCGCTCTCTAGCCGCACGCTGCACGATGACCCGTTGGATGTGGGCTTGCACCCGGTGCCGGGGCTTGCACCGTTGTCGGGCAGCGTGGAGGTGGGCAGCAGTTTGCGGGTGGGCTACTTTGCGCAGGCGCACGATGAGCTGGACGCCAACAGCACCATACAGGCCGAGGTTGAACGTCACGCCGAAGCGGCGAAGAAGCCGATGCAAGTGGGTGACTTACGTTATTTTCTGGCGCAGTTTTTGTTTAAGGACGATGACTTGTTTAAGCCGATCAATGGCCTAAGCGGTGGCGAACGGGCGCGGCTGGCGTTGGCGATTCTCTCGTTGCAAGGCGCAAATTTTTTGGTGCTAGACGAGCCGACGAACCACCTGGACATTGCCACGCAAGAAGTGCTGGAAGAAGTGCTGAGCCAGTTTGATGGCACGATTCTGATGGTCTCGCATGACCGCTATTTGATTGACAAACTGGCCGAGCAAGTTTGGTGGATTGAAGACGGGAGGCTGAGCGCGTTTAAGGGTAATTACAAAGAGTTCTCGGCGGAAAGGGAGAAGCCAAAAGGCTCGGCTGCCAAAAAGCAGCCGCAAAGGCAAAAAGATGAGCGTGAGAAGAACCCCTCCCCCGGCCCCTCCCCTAAGAAGGGAGGGGAGAAGAACGCACCACAAGTTCACAAACTCCAAACGCAAACTCAAACTCAAACTCAAACACCAACTCAAACTCAAACTGCCCCTAGCAAAAACCAGGACAAGCGGCGGGCAGAAAAACTCAGTCAGATCGAATCGCAAATCAGCGATCTTGAGGCGCATCTCGGCGCCATCAACAAAGACATGGAGAACGCTGGCGCACAAAACCAAAACGGCAAGGTGCGCGAGTTGAGCGAAGATTATGCCAGCACGCAGCGTGCCTTAGATGCCTTGATGAAAGAGTGGGAAAAGTTAACAGCATGAGACAACCCCGTCCTTACCGAGACGAAAGTGACATGGACAAAATCCGCGCATTGCAAGTTGCCGGGCGGGCCGCCAATAATGGCACCTATTACGTGCATCGCGGCGATGTGGACTGGTGGTTTTACTACCCACCCAACGAAGGTGCCCGCCGCGAGAACGTGCGCATGTGGGAGGACAGGGGCGGTCGGTTGCTGGCGTGGGGTACACAGGATGGTGACTCGGTGGACTTTTTTGCGCACCCCACATTACGGGGTAGCGAAACCAGCGCGGCCATGCTGGCTTGGCTCTTGGATTGGGCCGAGACCCGCGCCAAACAGCAAGGCAAAACCAAGCTGCAGCATTATTGGGTGACCGAGACCGACACCTTGACACAGGCACATTGGCAGGCGTGTGGCTTTACGGCGAAGGAGGACGGGCCAAGTTTTGCCCAGTCGTTGAATCGTAAGATTCCAACGCCTGTGCTGCCGGCTGGCTTTATGCTGAGTGATGCGTGCACCGAAGCCAACTTTCGCCTGCGTGCCGAGGCCACGCATGGCGCATTTGGCATCGAGCGCCCGTGGGACGCGTATTGGGAAAATAACCTCGGCCTGTTTCGCTCACGCGCGTATGTGGGCGAGAACAATGTGTTCGTGCGTTCACCCGATGGCCACGGCGCGTCTGCGTGCGTAATCTGGTTTGACCACGAGAATAAAGTGGGCTTGTTCGAACCTGTGGGCACGCACCCGAATTACCAAAAGATGGGGCTGGGCAAAGCCGTGCTG
>JAYTNY010000287.1:0-8625 GCA_043748055.1 Roseobacter sp. | reverse complement strand
TCATCTCACGCTCTTGTGCCTCAATGCGTTGCACAACGCGATAGGCACAGGTCTCGCTGAACGCCGTTTGAAAAGCATGGGGTTGAAATTCGCGCACATACCGGCCGCCATCTTTGTGTTTGCGCAACCATTTTTTCAGATCGGCCTGCGTCCACGCATCGGGCCAATCATAGTAGTAGCTCGGCAAGCTAAGGCTGTGCCGCGCTTCAGCATAATCGCTTTGAGCCTGCGAAATCGCTTCGCGGGCCAGCCGGGCAATGGCGCTCGACAGATAGTGATACAGCTCTATGACTGACAAAATATTGCTTGGCGTGCCGATGAGTTGCCAGCGGCTGGATTGGGTGCGAAACCCGCGCTTGCCATTTTTCTTTTCGGTGATGTGGCCGCTAGAGACCACGACCAATTTACAGTGCAAGGCTTCGGCCAGGCCCTGTAACAGTTGCAATCGCCATTGTGGCGCATAGGAATCGACCGTCGCAACATCTTCAATCACGGGGCCGTCCCTATTCACGGGGCCGCCCATGTCGTCAGCCAGCGTCATCACATGGGAGAGCGATAGCCCCGCGCGCATCGCCAGCTCAACCGCTTTCATCGAAGCGGCGGAGGCCTCAGCCTCATTTGGGTTATTGCCCGCCAAACTCAACAGCTTGCGGATTTTCTCCAGCAACTCGGCATTCAAGCCATCGAATGGGGGTGCAAATGTCATATTAGAAGCTCACGTTACGCACATCATTCAAAAGCTCACGCAAAGACGCAAAGATAAACCCAAGCGTCTTTGCGCCTTTGCGTAGGAAAACTGCGGAACATGAGTTAGAAGTATAAAGAACGTGATCAAACGTGATCAAAGAAATCGCGATTGATGACCCTCGTCAACCAATTCGTAATCACATCATAGCCTTTCTCGTCGGTCTCTTCAGCGACCAATAGCAGGTCGCCAATGTGGCCATAGGGCATGAGGTCTTTGTAGCTGTGCGTACCGTCATAAATGCCGCTGCCGGTCTTCATGCTCTCCGGTGCAAGTGTTGCGACGCATAATCCCGGATGGTGCGCTGCAAACACTTTTCGAATCCTTGCGGTCTTGTTTAAGATCGCAAGAAATTTATTCCGCTCGAATAACCGCTAACTTGTTGGCCTCACTCTCCGCGCCCCATACTTCGCGCCACGTCTCAACCGAGTAGCCAAGCAGTTGGCGCACGTTAGCGTTGGGGCTGGGCAGCGGGTAGCTCGTCCATTCGTGGCGGGATGGGCTGTAGTTGATGATGACGTTGTTGCCAAAATCGCTGACCCATGTGCAAGCATTGTGGGCACCGCCAACGCCGCTAAGCCCGGGCCACCTCGGCCTACGCCAGTACCCGCGCCAACGTCCGTCCCCGACCCGGTAGCGTTCCAAGTCACATCCAACGTGCCAGACAACTTCCAAGTCCAAATATCTCCGGCCACGCAACTCGGAGACGCGGAGTTGCTCAGTGGGCCAGCGCTCATCTATGCCCTGGTGCGGCGCAACTTGCCGGTGAACCCGCAGGTGCAATCGGCATGCGAGATTTTGGGCATGGACCCGATTTATGTGGCGAACGAGGGCAAGCTGCTGGCGATTGTGGCGAAGGACGCAGCAGAGATTGTTTTAGCCGCGATGCAAGCGCACCCGTTGGGGCAGCAGGCCGCCATCATCGGGCAAGTGACCGCTCAGAATATTGGCTTATTGGTGGCGAAGACCGGCGTCGGTGGCACGCGCGTGATTCCAATGCAGATCGGGGAACAGTTACCGAGGATTTGTTAAGCAACGGGTCTACCCGGCAAACGCGGTAGATAACAGGAAGTGATGAGGGCGAATGAGGACGAATGAATTTGATTGAGAAAAGTCTGTACGTGTCATATCTTGATTAACTGTGAGCTAACCTTATTGCGCAATCCATACAAATCAATAGACAACACGCCCGCTGCAAACTTACTGCGGTTCTCGGCCTCGCGTGCCTCACGCGCCAGCGCAACAGCCAGCACATCATCCACTCGCGCTTGCGCTACAACTACCGCGCCATCTGCATCCATCACTAACACATCGCCATTGCAAATCGTTGCTCCACCCATCACCACGGGCACGTTCAACTCGCCCAACGCCCCTCGCGCCGCACCGCGCACGCGAATAAAGCGTGACCAAATCGGCAAACCCAATGCGCACAACTCGTCCACATCACGCACACTGGCGTCAATCAACAAACCCGCCGCGCCGTGTGCCAACGCCTGCATCGCCAATAGTTCACCCACCAATGCCACCGCCGTCGGTTCAGGCATACTCAGCACCAACACTTCGCCCGGCTGCACCACCGCCATCGCCGCATGAACCATCAAGTTGTCATCTTGCCCACAGCGCACCGTGCGCGCCCGCCCCGCCACGCGGCTGCCGGGCACAATCTGATGCAACGCAATATCAACCAAGCCCACGCGCCCGCTAGATTCGTAAGCAGTTGCCGCTCCCAGCCGCGCTAGCTCATTCATCATCGTCTTCATCTCACACTCCCAACGCAAAATGAAAGACGTAAGACGGACTCTCTCATACGCCCTCCACCACCTGCGGAATGGCACGCATAAACACCTCGGACTGTTTGATGGCGTTGTTGCCAGAGATGCGCCGTGCGTGATTGGCTCGGTGCGCCGCGCGCTCGGTGTAGTACTGCCGCAAATACTCTTGCGCACCCATGCACGCCATCGCCTGCACTTTCTTCTCAAACACGGCGGTAATGTCCACAAACGTCGTCGGCGTGAAATTACACAGATCCGGCTGATGTGGCTCGAACAACAAAAACTCCGGTGGGCGCACGGTCTTAAACGCACTGGCCACGCCTGCGCCGCTGGCAAGCTGCCGCGCCAACTCGGTGGTCGCGTACGCCACCGGATGATCGGGGTTGAACGGGTCTTTGTTGGTGTGCGTCAAAATCACATCCGGCACAGCGGCCACGATGATCGCCACCAGTTTGTTCAACGCCTCATCGTTCACCCGCAACGGGTAATCACCTAAATCCAAGCATTCAAAGCTCGCGCCCACCGCCTCGGCTGCCCGCGTCGCTTCGTCGTGCCGAATCTGCTTTACACGCTCAACGGTCTGCCCCGGGGTTTTCCACAATTCGCCGCTTTCGCCGTGCTCGCCATACGAGAGCGCCACCACGTGCGCACTGCCGCCATTCGTGGTTGCCACCGCAATTGCGCCCGCCGCGCGCCATACAAAATCCGCCGAGTGCGCGCCGATGACCAGTAGTTTTCGTTTCTCTCGCATGGTTATTTTCCTGTCGCCAACCGCACACTGTTCTTCACCGCCATCGTATGCACCTCGTCGTCGCTAAAGCCTGCGGCAAACAAGCGATCCGCAATCAGCGCCAAGCCATCCTCAACCGGCGGGTTAGCCGGTTGGCCCAGGTCGGTCGAGAGAATCGAGTGCGCCGGGCCAGCGGCGCGAATGGCCTCAAACATGCGCGCCCAACTCACCTTGCCGGTGTGGGCAGGCGCAACACAACGCTCCAGCCAAGCCCCGCGCTTGGCTAATTTGATTTGGTCTTCGATGGAAATATTTTGCGTCGGGTAATCCGGGTGAGTAACGACGACATCGCGCACACCGGCTTCGAGCGCGGCGTCCACCATCGCAAAAATTTCATCACGCCCCAAATGCCCGGTCGCCAAAATGAGTTGATGGCTTGCGATGACCTCAATCACTTTGCGAGTCATCGGCAACAGTGCGCCCGCGTCATCCACCACGCGCACCGGCGGCAGATCAATGCCCGCATCGCGCAGGTCTTGCTGCAGCTTGGCCCACAGCGGCAGCTTTGCGCCCGGCTTAAACGAGGCGCGCTCTTTTTCTTCGTTGGCCGCGTCCACTGTCGGCATCCACACAATACGCGCACCTTCGCGAGCGGCAATTTCAACGGCGGCGGGGTTCATGCCGCCCACAAAATTGTTCAGCACCAACGCGCCCAACACGTTTACACCCGGCACAGCCTCGCGCACAGCGGCAGCGCGTTCGGCGGTGGGCACATAGTGCGATTTGAGGATGAAGCCCGCCATGCCCAACTCGGCAAAACGCCGCGCCAATTGCACATCGGTGATGCGGCGCTTGATGACATCGGGTTCAATGTGCAAGTGCAGGTCATACGCGCCGCACAATAGCTCTCGTGCCCGCGCCGAGGGTAGGTTCAGAGTAGGTGATTCGATGGTCATAAATTAGGCAACTATTTTGTTGATTAAATTGTTGACAGCAATAAGTTGCAAATAACCCCCGACCCCGCCGCTTCGCTTACAGGGTCGGGGGTTCGGTCTCAAACAAACGACTTTGTGCGCGTACTCTGCCGCAACGCCTCCACCACATTGGCGATGTGTGTACGCATCGCTTTTTCTGCGGCATCCTCGTCATGCCCCGCCACCGCATCTACGATGGTGCGATGCTCGGCCAGAGAGCGATCGGCCCGACCCGGCACCAAAATGGTGCGGTACTGAAAGCGCACGTTTTGCGCACGCAGTCGCTCGATTAAACGCGTGGCGGTTTGGTGCGCCGCCATGCGCAGCAGTTCGGCGTGCAACTGCGCGTTCAAATCCGACATGCCCAGCAAATCACCTTTCTTGTGGCGTTGCTGCATTTGTGCCTGAATGGCGCGCAGCTTGGCAATGTCTTGTTTGGTTGCATTGCGTGCGGCGTAACGAGCCGCCAGCCCTTCTAACACCGAGCGCGCCTCGTAAATCTCAACGGCCTCGGCCTCGCTCACCGCGCGCACGCGCGCACCGCGATTGGGTTCGCGCTCGACCAAACCCTCTTGCGCCAGCCGCGCCAGCGCCGTGCGAATATCGGCCCGCCCGGCCTCAAACCTTTCAGCCAGGTCCAGCTCAACCAGCCGTTCGTTGGGTAGCAACTGGCCTTGCACAATGGCTTGGTATAAGCGCGTGTAACTTTCTTCAGCGGGGGATCGTTTGCCGTTTGTGTCTTTTGCCATGGGGTAATCGTATGCCAATCTTTTACTTGTGGTCAGCGTCTTGCACTTTAACCACTGGTGTGCCATAGCTATGAAAACTGGCGACGGTGGGTGCGCCCCAGGCTTGCCCGCGCGCACGCTCGGCTTGGCTCCAGCGCACTGGCTCCCAGTCTGGCGCAAAAATTTGGAAGCCCCCTGCGCAAATTTCGATGCGGTTGCCGCCGGGTTCCAGCGCATACAAGAAAAACGTTTGGCCGGTGGGGTGTTTGCTGGGGCCGTTTTCGATGGCGATGCCGTTCTCGGTGTAGAGATCAGCCGCGCGCAACACGTCCTCGCGGTTGTCTACGCGGAAGGCGATGTGATGCAAGCGGCCATGCGCGCCCAACGCATCGGCGACGAAGACCAGATCGTATGACTTGTTCGTCACGCGCAGCCATGCACCGGTTTCCAAGCCGTTATCTAGCACAATGTATTCGGACAAGCGAAAGCCCAAATGCTGCTGAAAAAATTGGCGATTGGGCAACACGTCCGCGCCGAGCAAATTCAAATGGTCGAGCTGCCGCGCTCGTGCCCCGCTATGCGGGTAACGCTCGGGTTGATTCTTGAGATACGGGCGATTTTCTTGCGTTGCGCTGTGATGGGTTGCTTCGTAATAAATCTCAAAGGCATGCCCATCCGGGCTAACAAATTGATACGCTGGCCCGTGACCGACATCACCGTCAACCCAACCTCGGCCCAAGCCCGTTCCTTCTAACACCTGCACGCGCCGTTGCAGCGCCGCTGGGCTGCTGGCGCGGAAAGCGGCATGGCCTAAACCGGCGTGCGGCGCTTCGGTCAGCTTCAGCGTGGTCTGCGCGTAATCGCCATACGCCCGCAGATACACCGACTGGCCCTGGCGCGCTACCTTGTGCAAGCTGAGGACATGGGTGAAGAACCACAGGCTTTCGGCGGGCTTGGGGGTCAGCAATTCCACATGCCCAAAGTGAGCGATGTCGTAGATGGGTTCAGGGTGCAAGGGCTGCATCGTCATAGTTGTTTAGCGGTCAGAGTGCGTTAAGAGGCTGTATAAAAACACAGCGAATTTGCAAAGCGCGTTGATCGCGGGTAGCCGCAGGCTTTAGCCTGCGTTGCATATATGAATAGCGAACGCTTGGAAACAAGGCTCTTGCCGTTGCTTCTTCTATATTGGGCGCAGGCTGAAGCCTGCGGCTACCCTGCCAAAGTCGCTTTTTATACAACCTCTAAGCACCCTGACCACTTGATTGGGAGATTATGGAGATGAATTAAAAATTGTCAACAATTTGATTGACAAAGATTTGGATTCTGCTAAAACATTTTGCAGACAAGAGCATTTTTTGAGGGGGGACAAAAAGAGAACTGATGATGAAACCAACAAACTTTTCTCAACCTGTGCCGCAAAGCACCACCGTGCATCGAGACATAGCCTACGTAACCAACGGACACGAGCGACAAAAGCTGGACTTGTATGTGCCGAGTGCGGGGGATAAGCCATTGCCGCTGATTGTTTGGATTCATGGCGGCGCGTTCAAAATGGGCAGCAAAGAAGGCGTCCCATTCGATCCGCCGCCGTTGGCATATTTGGAGCAGGGCTATGCCGTCGCCTCGCTCAACTATCGTTTCAGCCAACACGCGCTGTTCCCGGCGCAAACGCAAGATTGCAAGGCGGCTGTGCGTTGGCTGCGCACCCATGCTGCCCAGTACCACCTCAACCCAAACAAGTTTGGCGCATGGGGGCCATCGGCGGGTGGGCATTTGTCGGCCATGCTGGGCGTAACAGGGCATGTGACTGCGTTCGAGGTCGGCGAATATCTGGATATATCCAGCCGCGTGCAATGCGTGGTGGATTACTTTGGGCCGACCGACTTTTTGCAGATGGACACCCAGCGGCTGCCGGATGGACAGATTCACGATGGCGCGGATTCGCCGGAGTCGGAGTTGGTGGGCGGCGCGATTCAGCTCAACAGAGCAGCCACTGCCCGCGCGAACCCAATCACCTATGTGACGCGTGACGCGCCGCCGTTTTTGATTGTGCATGGCGATGCCGACCCGCTGGTGCCGCACGGGCAAAGCGTGATTCTGGTGGAGGCGTTGCAAAAGGCGAACGTGCCCGTGACCTTTTATACGGTGAAAGGCGCAGGGCACGAGCACTTTAGTGACCCCGCTGTGCCGGAGATGACGCAAGCATTTTTGAAGAAGTATTTGGAGGTTTGATGAAAGGCACACCGATGACCGAGCACCTTTACGACTATATTGCCGAGACGTTTGCACCCGAGGACGATTTGCTGAAGCGCATGCCCGCCGAGGCCGAACAACAAGGCATCCGCATGATTCACATTGACGCGATGCAGGGCAAGTTTTTGCAAGTGCTGATGCGCGCTTGCAACGCCAAGCGCGTGGTCGAGGTCGGTTCGCTGTTTGGCTATAGCGCTATCTGGATGGCCCGTGCGCTGCCTGCGGATGGCAAGCTAGTGGCGCTGGAGATTAACCCGCTGCATGTGCGCGTAATTCGTGAGAATGCCCGCCGCGCTGGGCTGGCCGACAAGATTGAGGTGATTGAAGGTGATGCCCGCGAGACCTTGCCCGCGCTGAAAACCCAAGCCCCGTTCGACTTCGCCTTCGTGGATGCGGACAAGATGGGCTATGTAGATTACTTTGAGCAAGTGATGACGCTGCTGCGGCCCGGCGCGATTATTGTGGCCGACAACATGAGCGCGCACGGCAACGTGTGGAACGCCCAAGCAGATGCGCAGACGCGCGGCGACGTGCCTACCATTCGTGCATTGAACCAACGCATGGCAACGCATCCGCGCTTAACCTCATTGCTAATTCCGATGAGTGATGGCATGTGTGTGGGCGTGGTGAATGAATCATACAAATAACAATTTGACAGCTTTAACCAAAGGTGCTTTCAAGTCCTTCGCCCTATTCTGCGTTATGTGAAACTAACCCAGCAAAAAAAATAGATGATCTTCACAACTTCTTCACACTCTCTGGTTATTACTATTGTCAACAATAGTGTTGACCCTATAACGGAGAATTTAGAATGAACAAAAAATTTATTTTGACAGGGACGTTCCTAGCCAGCGTGTTGGCGGCTGGCTGCTCAAGCCGCCAGACAGGCCCGGCGGTCATCCCTACAAACGTCGTTTCGATACCGACTGCCGCTCAAAAAACCGCTGCATCAAATCCATCTCAAGACGCGACTCCTGCTATTGTCGCCGCTGCCAATGCCTTTGTGGCAACGTTGAGCGATGCCGAAAAGAAGACTGGGCTGTTCGATTGGACGGATACTGCGCAGAAGCAGCGCTGGTCTAACTTCCCCCCAGCCGGGTTCAAACGCGCTGGCTTGATGTGGGGCAACATGAGCGCGGTGCAACAGGCTGCCTGGCTGACGGTGATGCAGGCCACGCTTAGCACCGAAGGTTACAACCGCGCCGTGGCCGAATGGAACGCCGACGACGCACTATTTGCACAGGAAGGTTCTGGCGGAGGATTCGGCAAGAATAACTACTACATCGCCCTGATCGGCACACCCTCCGAAACCAGCCCGTGGCAATGGCAATGGGGCGGGCACCACGTCACAGTCAACGCCACCATTGCAGGGGCCAACATCGCGTTGACACCCAGCTTTATCGGCTGCCAGCCGTGCGTGTAC
>JAYTNY010000286.1:0-2960 GCA_043748055.1 Roseobacter sp. | reverse complement strand
ACGCTGGCTGTGGTGGACGTTGACCCTAGCTGCAATACCCGCCTTTGCAGCAGTTGTCTGGGTTCACTTCCACGTCGGCTACGTCGACTTGTGGCACCTCGCGCCTGTGCCGCTGGCGATGCTCTTATTCGGCGCAGGCACGGTGCTCTCGCGGTCTTTCTTGTGCAATTACCCTCAACCCCCGACCCCTAAAGGGGAGTCGTTGATTTTCTCAACGACTCCCCTTTAGGGGTCGGGGGTCACCGCCGCTCAATGTCTTTCTATCCGCGCGCCCAACCCCTTCAGCTTCTCTTCAAACCGCTCATAACCCCGGTCAATCTGCTCAATATTGCCAATCACGCTCGTACCTTCCGCGCACAACGCCGCAATCACCAAAGACATGCCCGCTCGAATATCCGGGCTTTGGATGCGCTCGCCGCGCAATCGGCCCACACCTGTGGACATGCCCTGCACCACACACCGGTGCGGGTCGCACAACACAATCTGCGCACCCATGCCGATTAACTTATCCACCCAAAACAAGCGGCTCTCATACATCTTCTCGTGAATCAACACGCTGCCCCGCGCCTGCGTCGCAGCCACAATCACTGGGCTCATCGCATCCGCCGGGAAGCCCGGCCAAATTGAATCCGCAATCGTCGGCATATAGCCATCAATCTCGCGCTCCACACACAACTCTTGCAAGCCCGGCACAAAAATATCCTCGCCGTGTATATCAAATGAGATGCCCAACTTGGACAGCGTCATCTGCGTCATGCGGTGGTGCTGCGGGCTGGCCCGCCGAATCCACAATCCGCGCCCGCCACCGCACACCGCGCCCAGCACAATAAAGCTGGCTACTTCGATGTAGTCCGCGCCAATCGTAAACTCGCCGCCGCGCAGTTTGGCGCAGCCGTGAATCGTCAATGTGTTGCTGCCAATACCCTCAATGCCCACGCCCATCTGCACCAACAAATTGCACAGGTCTTGCACATGCGGCTCGCCGGCAGCATTGCGCAACGTCGTTATGCCTTGCGCCGTCGCCGCCGCCATCACCGCGTTCTCGGTCGCCGTCACGCTGGCTTCGTCCAACATGATGTCGGCCCCAACCAGCTTCTCCGCTCGCAGCGTGTAATTCCGGTCAATCGTCACCTGTGCGCCCAGCGCCCTGAGCGCTAAAAAGTGCGTGTCCACCCGGCGGCGGCCAATCACATCGCCACCCGGCGGGGGCAAGGTGATGTTGCCACACCGCGCCAACATCGGCCCCGCCAACAAAATGCTGGCCCGCATTTCCTTGCACAACTGCGCATCCAATATGCACGAGTCCACATTCGCCGCATTCACCCGCACACTGTTGTCCGCAATCCATTCCACTTCAGCGCCCATCGTCTGCATCAGCTTTATCAGCGTCAGCACATCTCGAATGCGTGGCACGTTGTGCAAAATCACCGGCTCATCGGTCAGCAATGCACATGCCAACAACGGCAGCGCCGCGTTTTTGTTGCCGCTGGCAATCACTTCTCCATGCAGCTTTGCGCCGCCTTCAATTACAAATTCAGCCATCTTGGGTTAATCGTAACAAAAAGGGCTGGTCTAAGACCAGCCCCTACACATTCTTTGTGCCCTTTGTGTGCTTCGTGGTGAAATCCAATCACAACACCAGATTCCACGGGCTTTCCAACAGCCGCTTAATCTCGTTAATAAACTCGGCACCCACTGCGCCATCCACCGCGCGATGATCACCGCTCAGCGTCATCTTCATGATGCTGCGAATGACGATTTGCCCATCGCGCACTACCGGCGTTTGCTGCGCACTGGCTACGGCCAAAATGCCCGCATCCGGCTGGTTCACAATCGCAATAAACTCGTCTACGCCATACATACCCAAATTGCTGATCGTAAACGTCTGTCCGCCAAAATCTCCGGGTTGGCTCTTGCCATCCCGCGCCCGGCCCGCCAAGCCGACTGCTTCCTGGCTGATCTGGCGCAGCGTCTTCGCATCGGTGTTGCGTACTGTCACCGTCACCAAACCGCCCGTCACCGTCACTGCAATGCCCACATTTACATCGGCATGGTTTTCAATAGCGCCATTCGCATCACCTACAAACGATGAATTCATCGCTGGGAATTTCTTCAGTGCCAGCGCCACCGCCCGCACCACCATGTCGTTCACACTTATTTTGATTCCCTCAGCCTTCAGCGACTCGTTGATCTGCACCCGCAACGCCAACGCCGCGTCCATCTCCACCGTTTGGGTGATGTAGAAGTGCGGCACCTGGGTCTTGCTCTCCACCATGCGCTTGGCAATGGTCTGGCGCATCTTCGTCAACGGCGTGCGTGCGCCTGCTGCCGGTTTGCCGCTGGCCGCCGCAGATGCAATTGCCGCAATCTGTGCATCGGCAGTACTGGGTGTTGCCACGGGCAACGGCGCAACAACCGGTGCTGCGGGCATCGCCACTGGCGCTGCAATCACTACATCCGCTGGTTTGGCCGCAGGCGCAAAGCTCTCCACATCTGCCTTCGTAATGCGGCCTTCCGGGCCAGTGCCAACTACCAGCCGCAAATCAATGCCGCGTTCTTCGGCAATGCGTTTTGCCACCGGGGTCGCAATCACGCGGCCTGTGTTTGCTACTGCGGCGGGGGCTGATGGAGCAGCAACCGGCGCGGGGGCCGAGCTTCCGTTCGTCGCGGGTGAGGCCACCGCTGCTGCGACAGGCGCGGGCGCTGCGGCAGCGGGCACAGTCTCGCCCACATCACCAATCACGCCAATGCTTTCGCCCACCGGCACTTTCTGCCCCGGCTGCGCCAACTGTTTCAATAACACGCCACTCTGAAAAGCCTCAATCTGGATCGTGGTCTTATCTGTCTCGATCTCGGCGATGGGTTCGCCCTTCGTCACGGCTTCGCCCTCTTTCTTCAGCCACGATGCAATCGTGCCTTCCGTCATGTCGAAGCCCATTTGGGGCATAGGAATTTGTTTT
>JAYTNY010000285.1:0-13101 GCA_043748055.1 Roseobacter sp. | reverse complement strand
CTGACCTGTGGCTTTGCGTGGAACTTCACGCAGATCATCTTGCACGCGGGTATCGAAGGAGGTTCAAGAATAATTCCTGAAGTAGCGTTTCGCGTAGTTGGAATCGTCTTTGGTTTTCTCATCACAGCCAACGCTTCCAAGATTGTGCATAGCCTGTCACCCATCTTCCTCGGCAAGCTATTCTGATCGCCCCGCTCGAATAAGGTCTCAACCAGCACCTTCCACACCCAGAAGTTGCACGCAGCTCCGTCCAGCTTGCGTCTGTGGCTCCCCAATCCCAAGTTGCCAGAGGTCTGGCGTCTTCATCTCGTTCTCACTCATCGTGTCCTTCGCGTGGGCACTCAACTCGATGCTGTGGCGTCGTGTGTGCGTCTTTGCACGCAATGCCAACAGACGTTTTTGGATAGGAGAAACAACCCTATGCGTTTTAACTCTGCCTCACTCATGATCGCCGCACACAAAGGCTTGATTGCGGCGCATCAAGCCACGCGCGCTTTCTCGATTGTGCTGATGGCGCTCGCAGTAACTCAACATACCGCATTGGCTGCCGACGACGTATTGAGCACCCTCGGCACCACGATCCTCAAAAGCATCTTCATCATCGCCGGTGTCGCGGCGGCAATCATCTTTAGCATCATCGGCCTGCGCATCCTCATCGGCAGCGGACTTGGTTCGTCGTACGCCGTAAGCAATGGCGTGTTCGCCCTCATCGCCGCGGGCTGTGGTCTGTTGTTGGCACTCGGCGGCCCCAAGATTGCCGAGTTGGTCATCAAGGGTGCGGAGGATGGCCAGGCCGTGAGTTCAACCATCTACGTGCCCTCTGGCGGAGGTGGTACCAGCCCGCAACCCACTGCGATTCCTCAATAGCTTACGGCTTTCATCGTGAGGCGTTGAATCAACTGGTTCCCCATGCGCACACCCATTGGCTTCCCCGCAGCTTTCCCCTTGCTGCTTGCCGCGCTTCTCGCGGGACTGTTCGGTTTGTCCTCCACCCCTCAGTGGGTGCGCGCTGCAACGGGTGGCCCTAATGCACCCGAATCGCAGGCTGTGACGACCCCAACGCCACAGCCTGCGCCCCTGCGCAATCAGCCTCAACTCGATCCGCAGCCACCGACACCTGTCATCATTCCTATTGATCCACCTGGTCCCACACCGACTCCCGCCCCAGGTGGCGGAGGGGGCCCCGGCGACATCATCAAAACCATCATCAACAACATCCTGCACACCATTCACTTTCCGGCCAAGCAAATTAAAGAGGCTATCGTCAATGCGGCGTTGTCCATACTCACTGGCGAATTGGGGAAGATCAAACCGGCTCTTGTTTACGTTGCCGATGCCGGTGGGTTGTTCCCACAATCGAATACCATCACCGATCTGGACATGCGCGCAGCTGGAGCTGAGCAAGGCGGGTTGAATTTTCGCCTCATCTTTGGCATGCCAGGCGGCATGCAACCGTTCGAGACCGTGATGACACAAGCCGCTGTACCCCTATGGGCATTGAGTTTGGCGCTTCTGGGTCTCGCCATCGTCACGCGCAACGCAGCCGCCGTGGGCTTCTCTATCGGCGATGGCGCGTATGAGTTTGTGCGCTGGCTGTTGATCTGCCTTGCGAGCGGCAACGGCATCGCCATCGCATATCTCGTGCATGGGCTATTTCTCATTTTGAGTCAAGCCATCCTGGCCGAAGGCACCTACTCGTCAAGCCAACTGATTGACCGGCTGGTTCCCGGCACGCTCATTACTGGTGCGATGTTCACCGGCCAACTGATTCTCATCATTCTGGTCATCATCATTGCTATTTGTGTGCTTGGCATCATGTTGATCTCCTTGCTGGCGCGCTATGTCCTCACCGTGGGTCTGGCGATGTTGGCCCCGCTTGCCATCGCCACCGAAGGCATCCCGTTCACCCGCTTCATCTTTCGAGACTGGCTCAACTCGTTTCTGCGCATCGAGATGTTGAACGTGCTGAACGCATTTGTCATCGCCATCTTCTCGCGTCTCATCCTGCCTTCAACTGTCTTTGATGCCAGCCCGGGACTTCTCAATGGCATCGTCAAATACATCCTCAATGTCGTGGTTGCGGTCGGCTTGATTAGCGTGATTACGGCCATGAACTTCAGCGTGTATCGCTACGTCTTCGGGACGATTGCCGATATGTGGGGCCAGATCCGCTCAGCCGCCATCGGCACAGTGACCGCGTTGGCTTCGCTGGCGACGGGCGGTGCAACCGGTGCAATGGGTGGGCTGGCAGGCGCGGCTTCGGCATTGGGCAACGCGACTGGGTTGCAAGATTTCAAGTCCATTGGCGCCGGTCTTCAGGCAGGCAACGCATTGAGCGAATGGAGCTGGCAACAACGCTTGCCATCCAATAGTGCCTCATCGAACAATAGTGGCGCACCCAATCCCTCCAACAATCCTGATAGCGGTGGTCGTGGCGGCCCGCTCGTGCCCGTTGGCTCGCGTGGTGAACGATTAACCCCGCGACAGGCCGTTGCCCAAGAGCAGCAACGCCAGATTGCACAGAGTAAAGACGCAGCGCGAGAGAATGACCGTCGCCTGCAATCGCTGGCACGCGATAGCGGCGCAAAAAGCCTCTCCGAACAACAGTCGGTTATGGATGCAGCGATGCAAGGTGAAGCCCACTATGGTCGTTCGGCGTGGAATCGTGCGATGGGCCAGGCGGCTACCGATGCGCGCGCGATGGCATCGAAATATCCAGGCACGCCCACCGAACTGGCACGGGCGATGGGCGTTGGAAACTGGGGTCAGTTGGTTGGCGCATTGGCCGAGGAGCAAATGCTCGGTCAGGAGAAAGCCATACCGCCAGCATCCGGCCCATTATTCACGGTGCCGCCCACCGCCAGCCACTTGGAGCGCGGCGGTTTGCCCGGCTATCGCCCTGCTGAGTCGAAATCAACGACTGCGCACAATGCCGATTCACCTTCATCTCGCGCGAATGCGATTCAAGCAACCGGTGCCGTAACTGAAAGTGATCGCGATTCGGTCAACACGGCCATGGATCGCTTGTCGTTGGCCTATCCCAATGCCAATGTCGCGGGTGCGGTGGGTCAAATTGGCCCAGTCACTCAGGCGCTCAGCGATATGGCAGGCGGCACGCAGCGCGCAGCGAATGCGCTCGGCTATAGCGATTTCGGCGAGATGGTCGGCTCACTCGCCCAGACGCGTCTACGCCAGACAGACCAAATTGCGCCCGGTGAACGCTCGACTTTTCGCGATCCGCCCACGTTGTCGGATGTGGCCGCAAAGATTCCTCAACTCGGTGGCATTGGATCAAACAACTCTGATTTTGGTGCGGCGGTCATCCAACGTTTACAAACTGTAAACGCTTTGGGGCAGGTGATGGGCGCGCAGACGGCGGATGAGCGCGCCTCGGTTGGCAATGCGCTTGCCGCGTTGTCCACGCTATATGGTTCTTCCGAAGCCACGCAAGCGATGACCGATGTTGCACCGACAATGCGGGCGTTGGCGCACGGTGCCGGTGGCGGAACCCAACTTGCGGCGGCGTTGAATCGCCCAGATTTCGGTAGCATCGGCGGCTCATTTGCCGAACAGGCTTTGGTCGCTACAGGGCGCACCGCACAACAGGGCCAGCCTATCTATGCCCCAACGCCGACTTTGGCTGAGTTGCGAACGGTTGGTGGCTTTTCAGGCTTGAGTGAAACAAACGCAAACATTTCAGGACAAGCTGCACAGGCCCAAGCCTTGGGCGCAGTTCAACCTCAAGAGCAACAGGACGTAGCGGCAGCAATAACCAACCTCAGTCGCGTTTATTCACCGCCAGCGTTACAACGCGCCATTGGCGAGATGTCACCCGTCTTCAACCGTTTGGCAAACGAAGGTGGCGGTTTGCAATCCTACGTTCAACGCTTGAATGGGACTGGAGCATTTGAAGGCGGGGCTGAACAGTTTGTAGGCGCAGCATTACAGCAACGTATGGAGGCCAATGGCGAGACGCCCAGCGCAGGTCGTCCCTATGCAGCAGCGCCCGCAGTCGCTAACCTCGGCCCACCTGTTGCGCCGCAAGTCAATCAACGCACCGATCAGATTCGGGCTTTAGGGTTGGGTGAAGCGACTCAGCCCACACTCGCCAATGCATTGCCGATGGCGATGCCTGCTCAACCCACAGCATTACCAACGCAAGCAATTGCCCAAGAACGCAGCGCACAAGTTGCCGCTTTGGGTGCGCAGACGCGATCTGAGCGTCGCGCCATCCAGGAGGCATTGGGCAATTTGGAACAGGTGTATTCGCCCGCGTCAGTGCATCAAGCTGTAACTGGCATCGCGCCCGCGTTTAGCACGGCCATGAGTGAGCGCAGCGGCTTACAAGCCTATGTCGCTCAGATGCGCGAGGCTGGCTATGGCGGTGATGCGCAGCAGTTTGTCGGCTCAGTGCTTCAACATAGGCTGGGGCAAATGGGTGAAACGCCAACTGGCGCAGCGCCTTATGGCAATCCACCTAATGCGTCGATGTTAGGTGGGTCTGCGGCTTGGGAGTCTGTGTCTAGCTCGCCAGCAACATCCAACACGCACGCCAACGGAACCCCATTGATTTCGGGTTGGCAAGCGGCGGGTGATGTCATCGGTTCGTTGGAGCGAGCCTACGGCCAGCAACCCGTCGCAGCCGCCATCAACACATCGGGCCACGACATCCAAGCATTGATGTCTTCTGCTGGGGGCGCCGAGAACTTCGGCGCACGATTAAGCCAAGCTGGATACCAAGGCACTGTGGGCCAGTTCCTCGGCAGCCACTTGCAGCATCAATTGCAACAAGGCGGCGCTACGCCTGTAGCGGGCGCACAGCCGCCCTTCTCATCCACACCAGATGCTGGCCTTATCGCCGCTGCGTTTCCGTGGGCGACGGGCGTTGATGCAACGGAACCTGGCGCAATTGGTGAGCGTGCAGCACAGTTGTCTGGCATGGGCGTATCGCAACCTGCAGGCTGGCAAGCTGCAAACGCAGCCATCGGTTCGGTAGCGCAGGCATATAGCCCCGAGGCGGTTGCGAAGGCAATGCCTGGTGTGTCAGCCGAGTTGGGCGCATTCGTTCAAGGCGCAGGAGGCCTTGAGCCATTGATGGCGCGTTTCAATGAGGCCGGGTACGCCGGTGGATTTGAGCAGGTCTTAGGCGGCATGTTGGCGCGTGAGGTGGAGCGAACGGGCGGTGAATTGCTGCCAAATGCCAGTCGGCCTTATGCGATGCCGCTCACCCAAGATCAACTTAGCGCTGCAGCACCATGGACCGAAGGCGCATCCAATCCAATTACGCGCGCCCAACAAATACATAGCTTGCTCGGGAACGAGGGTAATGCGAGCGATTATTGGTCGGATGTTGGCCAAGCTATCGGCACCGCAGAGAAAACCCATGCATCCGACGCAGTAGCGAATGTGATTCGTGATGTATCGGGCGATGTATCCGGTCTCATCAACAAAGCTGGGGGCATCGCTCCATTTGAGCAGGCGCTGCGTGCAACGGGTTTCAGCGGTGGCATCGGCGAGTATGTGGCTGGGCGAATTGGGCAGCACCTACAAGGCGATGCGCCTGATGAGGGTGCGTCAATAGCCATACCTAGTGGTGGGCAGATTTTGGGCGCGTTGATTGAGCCATCTGAATCGCCGACACTGCCTGCATCCAATGCAACGGCTCCATCCAACAGCGAGACGACGCCGCAACCCTATGCCGGTGGGCCGCTGACGGAGTACTACCGCCAACAAGGATCACCTGGTCCTCGTGCAGCGCATCCATTCTTTCTGACGGCCCCCACCTCGCGTTCATCACCGCAGGAGCGAGAACTCTGGGCATTGAGCGTAGGGCGACAGATTCGCTTGTCGTTGGGCGTGAAGCCGGAACTCAATGCATCGAGATATGCCGGGGTTGTAGGGCGACTGATGGAATCCGAGGCTGGGCTAGATTTGGTGGCGCAGGCGGTGAACGAGGCTGTGCGCATCGGCGGTGAGAGCCGCGACCCCCAGGTGAACTACGCTCGCTTCGATGGCTTTCTGGAGCGGATGGCGGTCAAACACAAACTCAATCTGTCCAACCGCGAACCCCGCGCTGAGGGTCGGGATACACGGCGAGGGTCACAACCATGACGGCGACCTGGACACCGATCTTCGATGGCCCTGTCGTGCTTGAGCCGGTGTCATCTGCAGCACGCCGCCGCGATGTGCGCAAAGACGATTACGAAGCCTTCGCCGCCGCGATACATGCAACCGCATCCGAAGCCCACGACGTGCGTGACATGCTTGAGCTGCTGGAATGCACGCATGGCGCGACGGCAATCAAAAAGTCTTTACAAATGGTGTCGCTGGCTCTGGCCTCCGCTGTCATAGTGCTCAAACGCAGTTTGACTGCGCTCGCCTTGCAATGGGACTATGCCAATGCCGCTCTATTCGTTGGTGCGTTGGTAGAGACTGAGGTGCAGATTGAGCCATCCAAACGCCGTGCGCCAAACAGCGCTGTTGCGCCGCGCATGGGCAGCCCAAATTTGGATTTTGAGGATTTTCTTCTCTCTGCTCGAATCATTGCAGCGATTGAGGGACAAGTCCTCTCGCGCCAGCACGCGCTTCAACAAACATGGCATTTGGCAGATGTGATCTGTGCCTGCCGTCAACAATTGGGCCAAGACAAAACATTGGCGTTGTTCAAAACGACTGCGCCACCGACAACAGGCCATGAGACAGCATGGCTGTGCTACGTGTCAAATGTGGAGCGAGGATTCCTCACATTAGGCATCGAAACTCCCATTGCATGGCGGCTCCTCAAGGCCATGCAACACAATCACACTTTTCTTTAGCATGGGCAGCGCATATGAATTTTCTTGGCAAATTACTGGGCATCATCAAAATTGGCCCGCAAATTACGCTGACGCGCAAGGCCATTGGCAAAGTGGACCTGCGACAGGGTTTGTTATTGCTCCTCGCTGTGGCGCAGGCCGTCTGGCTGCTGTTTTACGTCAACGCCATTCCCTTTGTCGTCCGGTTGGTGATTGGGATGTTTGGGGCGATTGTGCTGATTACTATAGCTACACAACCCTTTCATGGCACGACGTTTGAACGCGCCATTCTGGAGATGCTGGGCGAACGCTTCGGCCACAAACGTTATCTGCACCAGACGGCCAAAGGTGCGCGTGATGCTCAACCCGAATCGAATTCCGAACCAGAAATGAGTACGGCGACAAATACTGCTGCGAAGCCTGCGCGGGTTCGGTATGCCGGTGCAGGTGCGCTGGTCTGGGCATCGCCTAACTTTGGAGTGCTGATGTTTGCCTTTATGTGTCTGGTCACACTCGCCAGTTGTCTGGCGTACGCCACTCGAGGCGACATCCCAGGTTTCACGCGCTAGTGTCAGAGGTGCATCGCCATGCAAATATCCATCCCATTTATTAGACCTGGGGACGCTTCAGGCAGCGGGCGTAACGTCGGCGGCAAACGCAAACCATCGCAGGCAACTGAAGATGAGCGCGACCTGCCGCGTACGCAAGACATCATCGAAGTGACTGAGGTGCGCGACAACTGCCTGATCTGCAAAGACGGCTCGGTGGTGGCCGCCGTTGGATTTCGCAGCCTCGATGACACGTTGATGACTGCGCGCGACATCGCCTTCAAGCAAATGCTGTATTACCAATTCCTGCGCACCATCCGCTTTGATCTGCAATTCCTGATCGCCACCCGCCCACAAAACCTGACGCTGTATTACGAAGACAACCTGAAACAGATTGATGCACACAACGCGGTAGTGACCAAGCTGGATGTGTTTGTCTCGCGCATGGCGGAATACGTTGAGCAGATTGGGCCCAGCGCCAACGAGCAAGTCTTTGAGGGCTTCTTCGGTTGGCATCCCAATTCGCTCATCGGCTTGCCCGGCCAGGCGCGGGATGTGGCCTGGAAGTTGTGCGACCCGGTTTTTCTGGTTGAACTTCGCCAGAAGCCCGGCCAGCTCCGCGAGTCAAAGATTGCCGAGCTGTGTAAGGCGATTCGCTCCACAGCGTTTTGGGTAGATCGCTGGCGCAGCATCATCTTGGAGCAGATAGATATGGTGCGCCAGAAAATCGCCAGCGCCCAAGCGCCGGTGCGCGTCTTCTATCTTGTCGCGTCGTATAACTCGCGCATCACGGCCAAGCTCAAGCTGAAAGAGCGGATGGGTGATGAGGAATTTGTCCGCGCTCGCAAAGTGCTAGATGAACGCTGTCGCCTGATTCAGGCAGGCATGAAGCCGATGGGCTTGCCGACCTGGCGAGCCACACACGAAGATTTGCTGCTCGACATCCGCACATTCTTTAATCCCAGCCAGGCCATGCTGGCTCGCCGAGCGATGTTGGCCGCACGAGACAGCGCGCCGATGTTTGCAGCAAACACCCATCATGTTTCGTAAGAAATCAAAATCTCTTCCCCCTAAGCGCAAGCCATCCGCGCCAGCGCAGACTGCGCCGGTCATCAACGTGTTGGATCACACGTTGGCCGATCAGATTGCGCCCGCCGCGCTAAACCTGGATACGTCGGATTGCTGTTCGTTCAGCCCCACCGAGTGGGTGCGGGTGTGGTACGTCCGAGATTGGCCTATCGCCTTTGCCGAGCGCAACTGGCAAGATATTCTGCGCTTCGCGGGCGATGTGCGCGTCTCCATGTTTATGAGTCCGCTGGCACCCGGCATTGTGGGCCGCCAACTGGAACAGCAAGCGACGGCGATGAGCGCCGAACGGGTGATGCGCGCCATGCAAAAGCGCGATCAATCCCTTGTGGTGAACAACGAATTACAAGAGGTGCAGTTGGCACAGTGGAAGGTGCAGATTGAGGGTGAGCCGTTCTTCTTTTTCACGATGGTCTTCGCGTTGTTTGGCTCCAGCCAAGTCGACTTGGACGAGTGGAGCCTGAAGCTCGAAGACATCTTTCGTGAGGCCAGCATCGTGGTGGACCGCGCGGTGTGGCAACAGAAGAAAGGGCTGACGGCGATGCAGCCACTCAACCGCAACACCCTGGGCAATCATCAACGCAACATGCCGTTGGATGCACTGACCAAGTTCTTTCCGTTCACCGGCGAAGAAGTCATCATGCCCGATGGCTTTTACTACGGCCAATCCACCCAGAACCACATGAGCGTGACAATTGACCCGTTCGCGTTGGAGAACCCGAACATGGTCATCATCGGCCCGCCGGGCGGCGGCAAGTCGTATTGGATGAAGGACTTGATCACGCAATGCGTCACACGCAACATCCGCGCCTACGTGCTCGACATCGAAGGCGAATATGAGTTGCTGTGCGAGGACTTGGGCGGCATCTATCTCGACATGGGTATCAAAAGCAAGCACAAGATCAATGTGCTGGATCCTGATCCAGAGGATGAGTTGCCACTCGAACAAAGATCGGGCTTGGCCGGGTCGTTTCAGAATTTCAAGGAGTGGTTGGTCACGGCGATAAACCGCCCGCTTGAGCCGAGCGACTTGCCGGTGTTGGATCGTTGCTACGAATCCACTTTCAAGGCGAAGGGCATCATCAAAGAAGACCCTCACACGCTGCATCGCCCTGCGCCGATCTTGAGCGATTTTCATGACGCGCTGCTCAGAGACCCCAGCCCCTACGCGCTGCGCTTGGCCGATGAGCTTTACCCGATGGCGCGTGGCATGGAGGCTGAGGCATTCAATTGTCACACCTCGGTAGACCTGCGCAGCAGCCCGCTGGTTGTGTTTGGCTTGAAGACCGTGCCCAACCCGATGAAGGCGCGTCGCATCCGACAAATTCAGCAGTTGACGTGGAACCAGATGCTAAACAACGTAAACCTACGTCGAACTTTGGAGATTGTGGACGAGGCATGGTTTCTGCTGCAGCATGCGCACACCGCCAGCGATCTGGCCGAGCGGGCGCGTCGCTTTCGCAAGAAGAACGGCGCGCTGGTGATTGCGACGCAACACGCCGAAGATTTTGCCCGCAGCGCCAGTGCCGAGACCGTGCTGGAGATTGCGGCCTCGCACTTATTATTTCGGCAGAAAGAGACGGCAATTGACCGATTGCGTGGGCTGTTCAAATTGACCGAGGGCGAGGCTATGTCTTTGGTGATGATGGAGGCGGGATCGTATTTGTTGCTCACGCCCACGATGCACATGCCGCTGCACAAAGACGTGCCGCCTAACCGCGATGAGTTGTATACGACGCGGCCAGCGGAGGTGTTAGCGTATCGGGAAAGACGCAGGGAGCGCGAGGTGCAGCGGCGCGAGCGAGGCCGGACAAACGTGGTTTAATCCATTTGTCGTTGGACAAGATGGAGGTGTTGAACCTATGGAAATGGTCGTAAACAGCTCGCCCGATACCGCCTTTCGCATTCAGTTCTATTGGCCCGAAGGCTCACCCGAGCGCCCAATTAGCATTGACGCTGTGACCGCCCGTAGGCGTGTCTCTGGCTGGGCTAGTGGCGAGGTCTCCACATCGTGTCTGGGCGGCACGCCGACGCTGGTCGTCGAGCCACAGCGCATCTTCTGGCGTGTGCCAGTGATCTTTACCCACCGGCTGGTGGGGCACGTCGGCGAAGTTGGACTGGTGGAAATGGATGCAGACACGGGCCACATGGTGGCTACTCCGGAGATGGCTGAACACATGCTGAATCGCGTTGCGCAATTGGCCGCCACCCTTCGCAGCACGGCTGCACAGCATGCCTAAGTTGAACATCCTGAATCGCAGGCAAAAGGGTGATGGCTATTGCATGCCCGCCTGCGTAGAAATGGTATTAGCGTTCTACGAAATGCCGCGCAGCCAGACGGACATAGCCAAACTTTTAGGTGTGATTGACGATGGCGGTGTGCCTGCCTCACGCGTGCTACGGTTGGCCTCTCGCAAACTATCTGTAAAACGGCAGATAGGGAGCAAAGATGATTTGTTGCTGGCACTTGAAAAAGGCGTTCCGCCTATCCTCGAAGTCAACACCCGCCAATTGCCTTATTGGACAACACCCAGCGCTCATGTTGTGCTGCTTGCCGCAATTGATGCAGACACGGCACTCGTGAACGACCCAGCGTTTGAGCAACCCATGGCTACGCCATTTGCTGAATTGCAATTAGCCTGGGACGAGATGGACAACTATTTCACGCTCATTGAGCGTGTGTGATCTGGGTTGAGATATGAACACATCTGTTTTCATCTATACCAACTCTGTCAAAGTGACCGCGGCTTCGGTGAGGCGCTCAATCAACGGCTGGCTGCTATGGGAAGTGGGTGAACAATTGTCGGCAGGTGCGCCTGAATTGGTCGTGGGCAGCGAACTGCTTTGGCGCATCCCGGTGCGTTGGACGTCTCCGACCAAGGGCATTTTGGCCGAGCGAGTGTGCGAAATTTATGCGAACGTTTTGGATGCCTCGCTGATTAACGCCGACGCCAAGAAACAAGAAATCCACGAACAAGTAGAACGCTATGCGCGCACCCTTCTTCCCGCAAACCTGTGATGGATATTGCTTGCCCAGAAATTGTTAGCCGATCACGGCGATAAACTCCATAAAATTGAGGTACGCAATTTCTCATGATCTGATACACCGTTACACCTCTCACCCAACATCACCATGCCCAACTCTAATGCACAACTTAGCCCACTGACCTGCGAGAACTGCCAACAAGAATTTGACGGCGACGTTTGGTTCGTCGTAGACATCGTCGAGCGTCCCGATCTGCTAACCAAGATCAACGACGGCGTTCTGCACATCTTCACCTGTCCGCAGTGCGGACAGAACCAAACGATTGATGCGCCCCTGCTCATCTTTCTGCCGAACCAAACCTCACCTCTGCTCTTTTCACCTGCCGAACAATCCTCGCAAGCGCAAAACCAAGAACATTTCTCGGCGTTAGCCGATGCTCTGCGCGAGCAACTCGGTGCAGAATGGCGCGACAACTGGGTGACCGATGGCGAGTTTAGTGTGCCGCGCGCGCAACTGCCGCGTGTGCTGCGCGATGGTCTCGATCAGCCAGCGCCAGCCCCAAACGAATTGCAAGCCATCTTGCAAGCACTAGATCAGCCTGCCCGCCCGCAAGACATGCCGCAACGCATCGTCCTAAATGAGCAGGCACTGCAACTGGTCTCGCGGATTGACCAGCCCAAACTTTGGGCAGCATTGCAATTCGAGTTGGGTAACAGCCTTGCTCTAAGCCTACAAGGTTCACGGGCGGATAACCTGGAACGGGCCATCGGCGGATATGAGCAGGTGCTGACGGTGATGACGCGCGAGGCCATGCCCATCGTGTGGGCGCACGCGATGAATAACCTGGCGAACGCCTACAGCGACCGCATCCGCGGGGAGCGCGCGCACAACTTGGAACGGGCCATCGAGTTGAATGAGCAGGCGCTGACAGTGATGACGCGCGAGGCCATGCCCATCGAGTGGGCGCAAGCGACGATGAATCTGGCGAGCACCTATCGACAACGCATCCGCGGGGAGCGGGCGCACAACCTAGAACAGGCCATCGAGTTGAATGAGCAGGCACTGACTGTGATGACGCGCGAGGCCATGCCCATTGAGTGGGCGCAAGCGACGATGAACCTGGCGATCGCCTACTCAGACCGCATCTGCGGGGAGCGGGCGGACAATCTGGAACGCGCCATCGGCGAGTATGAGCAGGCACTGACGGTGATGACGGGTGACGCTATGTCCAACGAGTGGGCGACCACGACGATGAACTTGGCGAGCGCCTACGTGCAGCGCATCCGCGGGGAGCAGACGGACAACTTGGAACGGGCCATCGACGGGTATGAGCAGGCGCTGACGGTCATGACGCGCGAGGCCATGCCCATCGAGTGGGCGCAAGCGACGATGAACCTGGCGAACGCCTACCAACAACGCATCCGCGGGGAGCGGGCGGACAATGTGGAACGGGCCATCGGCGGGTATGAGCAGGTGCTGACGGTGATGACGCGCGAGGCCATACCCATCGAGTGGGCGCAAGCGACGAATAATCTGGCGAGCACCTATCGACAACGCATCCGCGGGGAGCGGGCGCACAATGTGGAACGCGCCATTGAGTTGTATGAGCAGGCGCTGACGGTGAGGACGCGCGAGGCCATGCCCATCGAGTGGGCGCAAGCGACGATGAACCTGGCGAACGCCTACC
>JAYTNY010000284.1:0-6105 GCA_043748055.1 Roseobacter sp. | reverse complement strand
TTCACAAACTCAAACTCCCAACTCAAACTGTTCCCATGCTCCAATTCCTCGCCCGTCGCCTGCTGCTGGCTATTCCGGTGCTCATCGGCATTCTCATCGTCACGTTTGTAATGACACGCGCCATCCCCGGCGACCCGTGTTTGGCCATGTTGGGCGACCGCGCCACCGAGGCCAAGTGCGTCGAGTTCAAACAACGCTTTGGGTTGAATCAGCACTGGTCGGTGCAGTTTGTGCGCTATGTCGGCAACATCGCCCAAGGCGAATTCGGCACTTCGATTCGCACCAAGCGCCCCGTCACCGACATTATTTCCGAGCGCCTGCCCATGACGATTGAGATCACGATTGGGGCCATGCTGCTCAGCACCACGCTGGGCGTGCTGTTCGGCATCGTCAGCGCCATCCGCCACAACAGCGCGCTGGATGTCGGCACGATGGTGGTAGCGAACATCGGCGTGTCTATGCCCATTTTTTGGCTGGGGTTGCTGCTGGCCTATTTCTTCGCCGTGGTCATGCGTGGCACACCTTTTTTTATTCCACCCTCTGGGCGCCTAAGCTCCGGCCTATCGCTCCGGCCTTTAACCGAAGTGTGGGGCATTGCGGTCGGGGCCGATGGCTTCGATAAATTCATCCTGCAATTCCTGTCCAACTCCACGATCTTTAATAGCCTGGTCACCGGCAACTGGAAAGTATTGCGCGATGCGCTGTGGCATTTAATTCTGCCCTCGGTTGCCGTCGGCACCATCTCGCTATCCATCGTCGCCCGCCAAACCCGCGCCGCCATGCTGGAGGTGTTGGGCCAAGATTACATTCGCACCGCCCGCGCCAAAGGCCTGCGCGAACAAGCGGTCATCATCAAGCATGCCTTGCGCAACGCGCTGGTGCCAATCGTCACTGTCATCGGCCTGCAAATCGGCGGCTTGCTCTCTGGCGCGGTGCTTACCGAAACCGTGTTCTCGCTGCCCGGCGTCGGCACCCAACTCGTCGAGGCCATCCAAGCCCGCGATTACCCCGTCGTCCAAGCCTTCGTCGTCGTCGTCGCCGTCATCTTCGTCATGGTCAACCTGCTCGTAGATTTGTCGTACGCGTACTTAAATCCGCGAATTCGCCTCAGATGAGTCAGATGAGTTGGAAGGTTTGAAGGTTGGTAAGTGTTCTAAACCTTCAAACTTTCAAACCTTCCGACCTTCCAACCTTCACCCCCCATGCCCCCCCGCACCCCGCTCCAACGCACCCTCCGCGCAGTATCGCGGCATCGCTCGGCTCAAATTGGGCTGGCCTTGTTGCTGGTGCTGGTGTTGACGGCGCTCTTCGCCGACCTCATCGCGCCCTACCCCGTTAGTGGTTCGCAGGCCGTGCTAAAAGGCGTGAAGAAGCGCGATGTGCCCTGCATTCACCTGCTGGGTTGCCCAGCCGAAAAGCCACAGCATTTAATGGGCATCGACAGCAACAACCGCGATATGTTCTCGCGCATCGTGCATGGCACGCGTGTGTCGCTGCGCATTGGCCTGCTCACCACCAGCCTCGCCATCTTGGTGGGCACGCTCATCGGCTCGGTCTCTGGCTACGTGGGCGGCATCTTCGACGATGTGATGATGCGCATGATGGATGTGCTGCTGGCCTTCCCCGGTCTGTTGCTCGCCATCGGCATCGTCACCGTGCTGGGGCCTGGCCTCATCAATGCGCTGCTGGCGTTGGCCATCGTCGGCATCCCGGTCTACGCCCGCCTCATCCGCGCCAGCGTGCTGGCTGTAAAAGATTTGGACTTTGTGGCGGCCACGCGGGCACTGGGTGCATCGCCCATGCGTGTGTTGTTTGCGCGCATCTTGCCCAACGCGCTTTCGCCGCTCATCGTGCAGGCCACGCTCGGCATCGCCGGGTCTATTCTGGCCGCAGCCGGGTTGTCGTTCTTGGGGCTGGGTGCCGAGGTAGGCACACCCGAATGGGGCCTCATGCTGGCCGAGGAGCGCAGCAGCGTCCTCAATACCCCGCACCTCGTGTTCTTCCCCGGCCTCGCCATCATGATGACCGTGCTCTCGTTTAATTTGATTGGCGATGGGTTGCGCGATGCGTTGGACCCGAGACGCAAGGCATAAGCATGCACTAAGTGCGTCATCACCCAGCTCGCAGCAATCTCCTCCAAAATAATCACAAAATTACACGTCGCATGTGGTATATATCTCGCCGTGCGGAGCTGGGCAATTTGCTAAAGCATGCAGAAGCCTTCCATAAAAGCGACTCTCAGCAGTGCGCTGCTCAGCGCGCACGCAACCCATGGCATCAACAACCCTCCGCACAACGCCGCCTCACATCGCCACACACCCGCCCGCAGCCAGCAGCAACACGGCCCGGGTCACCACATCCGAATGGCGCTTCGTCCTCGGCGTTATCACCGCCGTGCTGGTTTTCACCAGCCTGCCCTTTGCTTACGCTTACCTAAGCGCGCCGCCCGACAAGCAGTTCATGGGCATCATGTTGGATGTGCCCGACCACGGCCAATACTTCTCGTGGATGCGTGAGCTGACCACCGCGCCGCTCTCCTCAAACAAGCTCACCCCCGAACCCAATCAGCCCATCTTTTTCAACCTGCTGTGGTTCGGCTTGGGCCGCATCGGCGGCCTGCTCGGCCTCAACTACGATGTCATGTATCAAGCCATGCGCGTCGTAGGCGTGGTGGCGTTTCTGCTGCTGGCCTACCGCATTTGTGCCTGGTTTTTTGATGAGGTGACGCAGCGCAGCGCAGCCTTCCTCATCATCACGTTTACAGCGGGCTTCGGCTGGGTGCTGGTCATCCTCAAGTACGTGTTGGGGTTGGATGAACCACCCCTACCCCTCAATCTCTATGTTGCCGAGAGCAACACCTTCCACGGCATCCTCGGCTACCCGCATTTCATTGCGGCGTTGCTGTATGTGTTTGTGTTTGATTTAGTGTTGCGTGGACAAGCAAAAAGCCAACTGCGTTACGCAATCTATGCAGGCCTGTGGGCTCTGTTCCTCGGCTGGCAACATGCCTACGATCTGGTGCTGGTCTATGCCATCCTTGGGGCATACATCGCCCTAACGTTTTTGCGAGACCGTGCCCTGCCGGGGTATCTCATCAAGAGCTTCATCATCATCGGCTTCATCTCGTGGTGGCCTGCGCTGTATTCGGCTGTGCTAACAAAGCTCGACCCAGTGTGGAAAGAGGTGCTGGCTCAGTTCGGCAACGCAGGCGTCTACACACCCAACTTATTCCAATTGCCCATTCTGCTTGGCCCGGCTTTTCTCGTCGCGCTGTTCGCCGCCGTCAGCATGCTCATCAAACAAAAACTGAACTGGGAGAACAAATGGCTGTTCGCCCTCGGCTGGTTCTTCGTTCAGTTTCCACTTGTCTATTTACCTGTAGATTTTCAAATCCACATGCTCAACGGCTGGCAAATTCCCATCGCGCTGTTAGCGGTGTATGGTATCTATCAGAAGACGACACGGCTCGGAAGCCGAGACGGCGGACGACAGACGGCTATGAGTCGTCTATCGTCCGCCGTCCGTCGTCTAAGTCCGCGCACGCTCTGCATCGTTCTCCTCATCACCCTGCTCCCCACCAACCTCTACCTGTGGGCCTGGCGATTCATAGACCTGCGACGCCACGAGTACCCCTTCTACTTGCACAAAACCGAACTGGCCGCCATGCACTGGATTGAGCAACAGCCTGACCCAGACGCAGTCATTCTCAGTTCGCTCACCACCGGCCAATACCTGCCCATGTTCACCGGCAAGCCCGCCTATTTGGCGCACTGGGCGCAAACCCTGCGCTTCTTCGAGAAGCGCAAGAACGTGCAAGCCTTCTTTGCCACCGAGATCACCGACCCACAGCGCCAACGCCTCTTGCAACAGCACAACGTGCGCTATGTGTTCTTCGGCCCCGCCGAGCGCGAACTGGGTGGCTACAATCCAGCCACATCATCTTTTCTAAAACTTGTCTTCGAAACACCCGATGTGAAAGTGTTTGAAGTTCGATAGCTAACCCCGACCCCTAAAGGGGAGTCGTTGAGTCTGTCTCATTGTTTATCGTTCGAGTCGAATTGAAGAACACATAACGAAAATCAAGGACTCCCCTTTAGGGGTCGGGGGTTCCGCCAAAATTTACCCATGCGCCCGAAAATATTTCGTCAACTCTGCTTCGTCGCCCTAAGCTGCCTGGCCCTGCTAGCCACACCCACGCCTGCCGCGCGCGGCCAAGCCTCGGCGTGGTCGCAGGCCATCCGGCTTTCATCGCAAAGCAGCTCGGCCTGGTTCCCCGATCTTGCCGCCGATTCGTCTGGCACACTCCACGTCGTGTGGGGTTCGTCCGAAGTAGCCGACAACCAGCGCTTCGACACCGTGTGGTACGCCGCCCTTAAGGATGGGCAAATGGTCATCCAGCCCGTCAACATTCAAGCCCAGCCCACACCCATCGAGATTTCAGCCGCCACCCGTCCCACGGTCATCGTGGATGCCAAAGGCAAAATGCATCTCACCTTCCGCGACGAGTTCGATGTCTTTTACGCACAAGTCCCCATTGCCCTGGCCAAGCAGCCCACCCAATGGAGCCTGCCTCAATCGCTCGGCCCCGGTTACTTTGTCTACGTCAAAACAGATTCCAAAGGCCGCCTGCACGGCTTTGTCACCGAGAACCTGCGCAGCGATGATTGCCCCATCTGCTTCCACATCTACTACACCGCCTCCGATGATGACGGGGAAAACTGGTCGGAGCTAAAAGATGTCTCGGTCGTTATCAATGGTGCAGCCAAGCCGCAAATTTTTATCGACGCCGAAGACAACATTCACTTGGCTTGGGAGATGGGCCGCGGCGGTGGCCTCGGCCAACTCTCGCGCCCAGTCAAAATCGCCTATGCCACCTCGTATGATCGCGGCACAACCTGGACGACACCCATAGCCTTTGTGCCATTGGATGCGCAAAGCGAAGCCCGAACCCCTGCGCTGGCAATGGACGGTCGCGGCAACCTCATCATGGCCTTCCACAGCCTGACGGATGATCTGATCTACTCCATCGTCTCCACCGACAAAGGCCGCAACTGGTCGTCGCCGCAGCGCATCCCTGGCTTGTGGGGCAGCCTAGCCGTTTACAACGCCGTGCTGGATTGCTTGTCCATGACGGTGGATAGCGCAGGTGATATTCACCTTGTGTCGGTGGGTCGCACCGCGCAAGACCAAACCGTGCTCAGCGTGCTGCATACGCAGTGGAACGGCTCGTGGTCTGTGCCAGATGTCATTCACACCCAGCAACCCGGCCCCACTGGGGATGTGCCGCAATGGCCGCGTATTGCGATGGGCGAGGGCAACCGCTTGCATGTGGCGTGGTATCTGCGGCGCGGTGGGCTGCAAAACAACATCACCGACGAAGAGATTCCCAACTACGAAATTTGGTATTCGACCGCCACAACGAATGCACCTGTCGTAGCGGTGCAACCCGTGCCCACACTGATACCCCTGTCCACTGTGCGTGCCGCTGCCACATCGATTATCACGCCCACACAGGCTCCCGTTCTGCCTGTAGGCAACCGCGTGCCGCCCGGCACCGGCACCAATCTCTCCTGGCTGCGCAGCGAGTTAGACGACTATCTGCGGCTCGCCATCAGCCTGGCCCCTGCCCTTGCCGTGCTTGTTTTGGTGTTTGGCATCCTGCGCCTGCGGAGGCGTTAATTTGACTAACTTTGTCATGGTAGATCCCGAAAAATAACCATGCCCACATCGAAGAAAAAAGTCCTCCTGCTTACTCAGGTCTTGCCCTACCCACCCGATAGCGGCCCCAAAGTAAAAACCTGGAATGTGCTCAAGTACCTCGCCCAACACCACGAGGTCACGCTTGTGTCATTTGTGCGCGGCGATCAATCCGCCGACGTAAAGCACTTGCAACAATATTGCAAGGTCGTGCACACAGTGGAGATGAAGCGCAGCAAGCTAGCGGATGGTGTAGCCATGCTGCGCAGCTTTGCCACCAGCCAACCCTGGATGATGGTGCGCGATGATCGCGCCGAGATGCGCGCGCTCATTGACTGTCTGTGCAGCAAGCAGCAATTCGACATCGCCCATGCCGACCAGCACAACATGGCCCAATATGCTGAGCGC
>JAYTNY010000283.1:0-6941 GCA_043748055.1 Roseobacter sp. | reverse complement strand
ACCGTGGCCTACAACCTCGTCTTCTCGTGCGTCATGATCTCCACTGTCGTCAACACCGCGTTATATCCATCGCTCTCGCGCCAATCCGTTGCCGGGGCGCATACGTTACCCGCCATCTACGAGCGGGCTTTGCGCTACCTGATGGTGTTGGCGATTCCGCTAACGATCGGCGTCTTCATCCTCTCGCCCGAACTCATCCCGTTTTTGTTCAAGGCTGAGAACGCGCCCGCCGCGCCTGCGCTCCAAATTTTGATTTGGGTCGTGCCGTTTATGTATGCCTCGGAGTTCCTCGGCTACATCGTGTTGATCGCGGGCCAAGAAAAATTAGTTGCGCGCTCGGTCATCATCAGCACGATTATTAACGTGCTGGCGAATGTGTTTGTGGTGCCGCGCTACGGCTACCTGGCCGCCGCCGTGATGACGGTGCTGACCGAGGTCGTCCTCGTCGGCCAATATTTGTATATTTTGCGGGCGCCACTCAGCCGCTTTCATTGGGGCTATGTATTGTTGCGGCCTTTGCTGGCAGCCGTGGGGATGGGGCTGGTGTTGTGGCTCACGCAAGGCTTGCCGCTATGGGGGCATGCGCCTCTGGGTGCGTTGGCATATGCCGCGTTTTTGGTGGCGCTGGGCGTGCTGGGCAAAGACGAGCTGCGCTTTGTGCGCAATTTGCGCAGGCCGGAGGCGGCTGCATGAAAATCCTCCTCCCAGTCCATCACTTCCCACCGCAGTTCAACGCCGGGGCCGAGCTATACACCTTTCGGCTGGCGCGCTGGTTGCAACAATGCGGCCACGCCGTACATGTCGTCACTGTTGATTCGATCAAGCAAGGCAGTTATGAGCAACTAGGAGTCGAGGAGGCTGTCTACGAAGGCGTGCCCGTCTCGCGCCTCAGCTTCAACGTCTATGCCGCGCCGCTGGATTCGCACTTCAAGAAAGTGTGGGAATTTAACAACCCGTTGCTGGGCGAATGGTTCGCCCATTTCTTTGCGCGCGAGAAGCCTGACTTGGCCCACTTTCAGGCGGGTTATTTGATTGGAGCCGCGCCGTTGTTTGCGGCCCAAGAGGCCGACGTGCCGGTGATGCTGACGCTGCACGATTACTGGTTTCTGTGTCAGCGCATCACCCTACTCAAAGGCAACGACACGATCTGCGACCAGGAGCCAAACAGCCCCACCGGCTGCACCTGGTGCCAAGCCTTGCGCGGCCAAAGCGCCCGCCGCGCCGAGCGTTGGCTGGGGCCGGTTGCGGGCAAGGTGCTGCCGCACTTCTCGCGCAACCTGCGCCGCGAGATGGCGATGTTTACTGAGCGACACGCCGTGCTCCCCAGAGCGTTGCAAGTGCCGCGCTGGGTCATCGCGCCCTCAAAATTTCTGGCTTCCAAATACGCTAATCTAGTCCCAGCCGACCGCCTGCTCGTCTCGAACTATGGCTTGGACTTGGCGCGTTTCCAAAATCCTTCAAACTCAAACTCAAACGCCAACTCAAACTCCCTTCGCATCGGCTTCATCGGCCAAGTGGCCCCGCACAAGGGCGTGCATCTCATCGTGCAGGCGTTCCGCATGTTGCAGGCGAATGGGCGCAAGCTGGAATTGCACATTTACGGCAACACCGAGCAGTTCACGGTGTACACCCAGCAGTGCCGCAACTTGGCAGCGGGTGATGAGCGCATCACTTTTCAGGGTCGCTTCGAGAACAGCCGCGTGGTGGAGGTGTTGCGCTCGTTTGATGTGAGCGTGGTGCCCAGCACATGGTACGAAAACGCGCCACTGGCGATTTTGGAATCCAGAGCGACGGGCATCCCGGTCATCACCTCGCGCCTGGGTGGCATGGCCGAACTGGTACAACACGAGCTAGACGGCCTGCACTTCGCGCCCGAGGATGTAGGCGATTTGGCCCGTCAATTCCAGCGTTTGCTAGACGAACCGGAGTTGTTGCCGCGCCTAAAAGCAGGCACGCAGCAACGCGTGCCGCGCAATATCGAAGACGAGATGACGCAGCTGATGGGGCTTTATAAGCAGCTATCAACCTCCTCTAAAAGCAAATAATTGCATTGCAGTCTCACAAGTTTGATGCGACTATTACAACGCTTAACACAATCATGGCTCACCCCCTTGTTATCACAGTCATCCTCAACACCAGCCGCCGCGACGACACGCTGGCGTGTCTGGCCTCGTTGGCGCACAGCAGCTACCCCAATCTCAAAAATGTGGTGCTGGATAACGCCTCAACCGATGGTTCTGTCGAAGCGATTCGCCAGCAGTTCCCGGCCACACACATCATCTCGCTCACCCAAAACCTGGGCTATGCGGGCAACAACAACGTGGGCATTCAGGCGGCGTTGGAGATGGGAGCCGAGTGGGTGTTTGTGTTAAACGAGGACACCGTGCTGGACGCGGATTGCATCAGCAAGCTGGTGGATGTGGGCGAAAGCGACAGCAAAATTGGCGTGCTAGGCCCGCTGGTTTACCACGATGACGAACCCACCGTGATTCAAAGCGCGGGCGGCACCATCACCCCGCAGTGGGACGCGGTGCAAATTGGCATGAACGAGGATGATCGCGGCCAATACGTGCAGCCCAAAGATGTGGACTACATCTCAGGGTGCGGCATCCTCGTCCGCAGCGGCGCCATCGAACAAAACGGCATGATTGACGCACGCTATTTTTATTATTGGGAAGAGACCGAGTGGTGCATTCGGTTGCATCGCGCAGGTTGGCGCATTGTGAATGTGCCAGCGGCCAAACTATGGCACAAGGGTGTGCAGCGCAACTACAACCCCAAGCCCTCGGTGGCCTATTATGCTGTGCGCAACCGCTTCGCCACCATGCGCAAACACCATGCCCCGCTTACCGAGTGGGTCAGCGTGCTCACACAAACGCTGCGTACCGTCATCAGCTACAGCGTGCGCCCCAAGTGGCGCGCCAAGCGTGATTTTAGAGATGCGATGTGGCGCGGCTTGGTAGACTTTGTGAGCGGGCGATGGGGCAAGATGCCAGCTTAACATGAAGAAGTGATTGGGGATTGGTGATTAGGGATTAGTCACCAAGAATCGCCAATCACTAATCACTAATCACTAATCACTATCTATGGCAAATATTCTATTAACAGGCGGCGCGGGCTTTATTGGTTCGCATGTGACGGAAGAACTGGTGAAGCGCGGACACGATGTGACCGTGTTGGATGACATGAGCGGCGGGTTTGTGGACAACGTAGACCCACATGCCGAGCTGGTGACGGGCAGCATCAACGATGTTGAATTGGTCAACGGCTTGTTCGAGAAGGCTAAGTTCGATTACGTGTATCACTTGGCTGCGTATGCGGCAGAGGGCCTTAGCCCGTTTATTCGGCGCTTCAACTACAACAATAATTTAATCGGCAGCATTAACTTGATTAACGCCTCGGTGAACACAGGCGTGAAGTGCTTCGTGTTCACCTCCAGCATTGCCGTGTATGGGGCCAGCCCCGAGCTGCCGATGCGCGAGGACAAAACTATGCCGCACCCCGAAGACCCTTATGGCGTAGCAAAGCTGGCCGTGGAGCATGATCTGGCCGCCGCCAAACATATGTTTGGCATGGACTACGTCATCTTCAGGCCGCACAACGTGTATGGCGAACGGCAGAACATCGGCGATAAGTATCGCAACGTAGTCGGCATCTTCATGAACCAAATTTTGCAGGGCAAGCCCATGACCATTTTTGGCGATGGCACGCAGACGCGCGCCTTTAGCTACATCAAAGACATGTCCCCAGTGATGGCCGATGCGATTGAGAACCCCAGCGCCTATGGACAGGTCTTCAACATTGGGGCCGACCAGAATTACACCGTAAACGAACTGGCGACCCAGATTGCGAAGGCGATGGGTGAAGAACCCAATGTGGTTTACAAGCCCGCCCGCAACGAAGTGCTGCATGCCTACAGCGACCACAGCAAAGTGCGCCAATACTTCGGCGAGCACAAGCTGCACACGCTGGAAGAAGGCCTGGCCGAGATGGCGAACTGGGTAAAGCAACACGGCGCGCGCGCCAGCACCAAGTTCAAGGGCATCGAGGTCGAAAAGAATTTCCCGAAGGCGTGGTTGGATTAACTCAATCGAAGAGCATCCTGAGCGCAGTCGAAGGATGCGAACAGGGCTGAACTTCGTTAGCCAAGCTCGACATAGAGCGCATCCTTCGACGCGGCGCAGCGCCGGGCGCTCAGGATGCTTTCGCACGTGGTTTTGCATATGAGCGCCCTCACCTCCCTCAAACTCCCCGCATCAATCGCTAACCGCTTGGCCGCCATGCCGCGCCTCGGTGTAGTGTTGCTGGCGGTATTGGTCTTTCGGCTGGCGCTCAATGTGCCTGCGCTCATCGGCGCAAACGCGCTGCCCAGTTCGGGCGGCGTGCCCCCGGGCTTGCCCTACGATTTCAGATCCATCCCCGGCGTGTGGGCGCGCTGGGATTCGGGGCATTACCTGACCATTGTGCGGCAAGGCTACGTGCGCGACATGGAGCGCGCCTTCATGCCATTGTTTCCGCTGCTTATGCTGGCATTGGGATTGGGCAGCCCCGCGCTTGCCCTTTGGAGTGGGGCACTCATCTCCATCACCGCCTTCATCGCCGCCCTCGCCATCTTGTGGCGGCAAATTCGGGATGACTACGGTGAACGTGGCGAAGCCATCGCCACCACATCCCTCATCGCCCTGAATTTATTTCCCACCTCGTTCTACTTCTCCGCGCTTTACACCGAGAGTTTGTTCTTGCTGTTGTTTGCGCTCACCTATTGGCTTTCGCGCAGGCAAAAGTTTTTGTGGGCTGCGTGCTGCGTGGGCCTGGCTGCGCTGCTGCGCATCAACGGCATCGTGCTGGGCATCCTTCCCGTCATCGAGTTATTACAACGCACCAACCTAAAAACAGAATGGCGCAACCCGCGTTTGTGGCTTACGCTGATTGGGATTGGCGCGATTTCCATCATGGGCGTCATCGCCCTCATCGCCTATTTCAAAGTCACACTCAATCTACCCTTCGCCTTCATCGAGCAACAACGCATTCTGATGAAGCGCACACCCGACTGGCCGTGGATGTCGTTGCTCGATCAGGTGCACATGGTGCTGTTTGGCTACGGCGGGTTCGAGGCCAATAAGTTTATGCGCGTCATTGGCGTGCTAGACCTCAGTGCGTTGCTACTGTTCATCGGCCTCACTGCGCTCAGCTTTCGCAAGGTGCGGTTCAGCCTCGCAGCGTATTGCGTGGCCTCGCTCGTGGTCATCCTCAGTTCGCATGGCCCAGGCACAATGGGCGTGTATGCCGCCAGCCGCTACATGCTGCAACTGTTCCCGTGCTTTGTGGTGATGGCGCTTCTGTTGTTGCAACGCACGTGGCTGAGGCGATTGACCTGGGCGGGCTTCGGCGCACTCCTCATCTTCCTCACGGTCTGGTTCGCCAGCGGCAGGTGGGTAGCCTAAAGAGGTGATTAGGGATTGGTGAGTCACTAATCACCAATCACCAATCACCAATCACCAATCACCAATCACCAATCACCAATCCCCATTCACCAATTCATGAAATTCGCCATAGACGCCCGCTACCTCTCGCACGGCCTCGTCGGGGGCATTCACACCTATCTCAAAAACATCATGCCGCAAGTGGCGCAACAGGCGGGCGAGCGCGGCCACGAGATTATTTTCTACGCCGACACCAAAGCCAAGTTTGAGTTGGAGGCATTGCCGCCGCACGCCCAAGTGCGCTTGCTGCCCTACGCCAACAAGCTCAGCTCTTTCAGGCACGATCTGTTGATGTGGCGCGAGATGGCGCACGACAAACCCGATCTCGTTCACTTCACCGGCAACTACGGCTTTGCGCCAAAATCGTGGAAGACCGTTATCACCGTTCACGACGAGATCAACCTGATGCCGCTGCATGAGATTTACAAAGGCCACCGCAAAGAGTTCACCGTGCTGTGGATGTTTGCCTGGCTGCACTTTTGCACCCGCGCCGCCGTTCGCCAAACCAATCAGATTCTCACCATCTCCAACTACGCCAAGCAACAAATTTTGCGCTACGGCGGCAATCTCTTGCCAGAGAAAATTGATGTGGTGTACCACGGTTGCCCGCTGGAGGTGAAGCGCGTGACCGACGCGGCGGCGCTGGCCGAGGTGCGCCAACGGTTCAACCTCACCAAGCCCTTTATTTTGGCCGAGGCGCTAAAGAACCCAGATGTGATTGCGCGCGCGTGGCAACGCTTGCCCGATGACATTCGCAACACACACGAAATTATTTTCTTCGCTCGCTCGCCCAAAGTGCGGCCTGCGGTGGACGAAGCCGTGCAGGCCGGGCACGCCCGCTTCTTCTTGCGCATCTCCAACGAAGACAAGAGCGCCCTGTTCAGCTTGTGCGAGGCCTTCGTCTTCCCGTCGTGGATCGAAGGCTTTGGCATCCCTCTCACCGAAGCCATGACTTGCGGCGCGCCCATCATCGCCTCCGACCGGGGCGCATTGCCCGAAGTGATGGGCGATGCGGGCCTCAGCATGGATGCCGAGGATGATAAAAAGTTAGCCGAGTATTTGCTGCGCCTGTTCACCCAACCCGAAGCCAGAGCCAATCTGTGCCAACTCAGCTTGACCCGCGCCCCAACATTTACGTGGCAGAATGCCGCCTGCCAAACGCTGGATGTGTTTGAGCGCGTAGCAAAACTTTAGACCATGCATATTTTTATTACTGGCGGCGCAGGCTTTGTGGGATGTAACCTCGCCGCGCATCATTTGGCGCAAGGCAATCACGTCACCGTTTTTGATAACCTCTCGCGCGCCCGCACCGAACACAATTTGCATTGGCTGCAACACGATGTCCCCAAAGCGGGCAATGCCACGCTGCACTTTGCCAAAGGCGATATTCGAGATTTTGAGGCATTGCAAGCTGTTGTGGCTGTGGCCCAGCCCGATCTCATCGTGCATCTGGCCGCG
>JAYTNY010000282.1:0-9612 GCA_043748055.1 Roseobacter sp. | reverse complement strand
ACCGGCGACACCGCGCTCAAAATCGGCGTGGTGGCTGACCCGCTCAACGCAGGTTTCATGTTCATGGTGCCACTGGCCTGCACGCTCATCTTTTTGTATAGCACCAACTACATGGCCGCCGACCCGCGTTACACCCGCTTCATGGGCTACCTCAGCCTGTTTGCGGGCAGCATGATGGGCCTGGTGATGAGCGACAACCTGCTCACCCTCTTCGTGTTCTGGGAACTGATGGGTTTCTGCAGCTACTCGTTGATCGGCTTCTTCTACAACAAGCCCTCCGCTTACAACGCCGCCGTCAAAGCATTTATGACCACCCGCGTGGGCGACATGCTGCTCATCCTCGGCATGGTCTATCTCTACGCAACGACTGGCACGCTCAACTTCTTTGATATTTTGCACAACAAAGAAACGCTTGAGCACTTGAACACGATGCCCGCCCTCTTTGGCCTCAGCGCGGCTGGCGCGATTGGCCTGCTCATCTTCGGTGGCACGGTTGGCAAAAGCGCGCAGTTCCCGCTGCACGTCTGGCTGCCCGATGCGATGGAAGGCCCCACCCCCGTCTCGGCCATGATTCACGCCGCCGCGATGGTCTCGGCGGGCATTTTGCTCACCCTGCGCTTCTTCCCGCTGTTCCAAATCACGGGCGAGGGCAGTGGCGCATTTCAAGTGGTTGCCGTCATCGGGGCCATTACTGCGCTCATGGGCGCCACCATCGCCGTTGCGCAATACGACATCAAACGCGTTCTGGCTTACTCCACCATCAGCCAACTCGGCTTCATGGTCGCCATCATCGGCGTGGGTGGCTACATTCCTGCGGCGTTTCATTTGCTTACACACGCCTTCTTCAAGGCGCTGTTGTTCCTCGGCTCCGGCTCCGTCATTCACGGCGTAGAGCATGGGCATCATCACTTGCATGGGCATAAGGAGCATGGCAGCAGTGGAGCTGAGGGGCATGCCACGCACGACGAACATGACACTCAGCACTCCGAAGAGTTCGACCCCCAAGACATGCGCAATATGGGCGGCCTCGCCAAGAAAATGCCCATCACTTTTTGGACATTTGTGATCGGCGGCTTTGCCCTTGCAGGCTTCCCCTTTATTACCGCAGGCTTCTGGAGCAAGGACGAAATTTTTGCCGAGGCCTATCACGGCTTCACGCACGGCGTGCCGATGGCGGGCATCGTCTTTGTCATTCTCGTGCTCTCAGCGCTGATGACGGCCTTCTACACTATGCGCCAAATCTCGATGACGTTCCTGGGTGAGCCGCGCACCGAAGCCGCCGCCCATGCCAGCGAGAACAAGTGGCCCATGACCGTGCCGCTCATCGTGCTGGCCTTCTTCGCCATCTTCGCAGGCTTCATCAACATCCCTTCGGACTTCCCCATCTTCGGTTCGCTGATGGGCGGCAATGCCCACTGGTTCGGCCACTTTTTGGAGGGCGGGCTGGTTGAAGAGGTAACCAAGTTAGAGTTCAACGCCGTGCCAGTGTTCTTCTCGCTGGCAGTGGCGTTGGGTGGGTTGTTCCTCGGCTGGTTCGCCTACGGCCGCAAGCCGCTGAAGGCGGGCGAGGCTGACCCGACCCAGGCCTTCCTCAGCCGCATCAAACTGCCCACCCTCACCGATGGTGTGTTGGACTTGTTCACCTTCCTCAACCGCCGCTGGTTGTTCGATGAGTTCTATCGCAAGTACTTCATCAATCCGTTACAAGACTTTGCGGATTGGTATAGCAAGGCCATCGACAAAGGCGTCATTGATTTCATTTTGGAAGCGGGTTATCTAGCTGGCACCGAAGTCGCCAACGCCTTCAAGTGGTTTGATCGCAACGTCATCACCGGCATCTCGGACAAGATTGGTGACGTGGTGCGCGACATTGGCGATGGTGGCCGCGAACTGCAAAGCGGCCAGGTGCAAAACTACTTGCTCAGTGGCCTCATTACGGCTGGGGCCATTCTGGTTTTCTTCTTGTTTATCTTTCAATAGGGAAGAAGTGATTAGGGAATGGTGATTGGTGACTCTGTCAGTCAATCCCTAATCCCTAATCCCTAATCACCGACCATGAATTTCATCAATTCCAACCTCCTATCCCTCATCACCTTCCTGCCCTTGTTGGGCATGATTCTGGTGTTGGTCACGCCGTCCGGGCGCATCAAGCTCATTCAGTGGGGCAGTGTCGCGTTCAGCCTCATCCCGTTTGCGTTGGGTCTGGTGCTGTGGGCCAGTTTCGATCAAACCAGCAGCAACTTTCAGTTCGTCGAGCAAGCCAACTGGTTTCCCCAAATCAACGCCAGCTACAAGGTCGGCGTAGATGGCATCAGCCTGCCGCTGGTTGTGCTTAATGCCTTTCTCACACCCCTCGTCATGCTCATTTCGATGCGGATCGAGAAAGCCATCAAACCGTTTTACGCGCTGCTGTTCTTGTTCGCTGCCGCAACCTCCGGCGTGTTCATCTCGCTCGATCTGGTTTTGTTCTTCGTGTTCTACGAGTTGACGCTGGTGCCGATGTACTTCCTCATCAACCAGTGGGGTGGGGCCAACCGCCGCTATGCCAGCCTCAAGTTCTTCCTCTACACCCTGTTCGCGGGCCTCGCCATGCTGCTTGCCACACAAGTCATCGGTCTCGCCTCCGGCAGCTTCGATCTGGAATACCTGATGAGCGAAGCAGGCCGCCCCTTCACCGGCAGCAACACCGTGAACGCGCTGTGGGGCAACATGAACACTTGGAAGTCCGTCGCCTTCTTCAGCTTCTTCATCGCCTTCGCCCTCAAAATTCCGGTGTGGCCGCTGCACACTTGGCTGCCCGATGCCCACACCGAAGCCCCCACTGGCGGCTCAATGCTGCTGGCCGGCATCATGCTCAAGCTCGGTGGCTATGGCTTCCTGCGCATCGTGCTACCGCTCTTCCCGGATGCTTCGGCCAAATATGCCTGGGTGTTGGCGGCCCTCGCCATGCTCAGCATCGTCGTGGGCGCATTTGCGGCCTGGGGCCAAAACGACTTTAAGAAACTTGTCGCCTACTCCTCCGTCAACCACATGGGCTTCACCGCGTTGGGCATTGCGGTGTTGGCTAAATTGATGGGGTCTCATGTTGAGACCGAGATGGGCGCGACCGCGTTGCAAAGTGCCGCCATCGCCAGCAACGGCGCAGTGCTACAAATGGTCACGCATGGCCTCTCGTCTGCGGCCATGTTCGCGCTCGTCGGCGTGGTCTACGACCGCGCCCACACCCGCGACCTCACCAAGTTCGGTGGCCTGTGGAACCTCATGCCCAAATACGGCGCCATTCTGATCTTCTGCGCCATGGGATCACTCGGCCTGCCTGGCCTCGCGGGGTTCGTCAGCGAATTTTTGGTTACGAGCGCGGGTTGGTCGGGCTTCACCTTCTACACCGCGCTGTCAATGGTGGGCTTGTTGGTCACTGGCATTTACATCCTCAAAGCCCTGCAAAAAGTGCTGCACGGCCCGCTGGGCCACGAGTGGGAGCATCACCCCCTCACCGACATTAACCGCACCGAAATTCTTGGCATCGCCCCATTAATGATTGCGATGTTGATTCTGGGTCTTTACCCCACCGGCCTGTTGAACTTGATTAACACCGGTTCACTGAAGTTGATTGATTTGGCATCGAAGGCTGTAGAAGCGGTGGCACGGTAGCGATGGTAGATGGTAAACGATGGACGGTGCAAGATCGCAACGGCAACGAGATTTATCTCACCGATGAGCGATGGCTGCACATCACCGATCCAATAAACCATCCTGAGATGAACGATTACGAGGAGGAACTGAAAGAGACGATACAAACGGGAACACGCAAGCAAGATGGGTTGAACCCGCGCAAGTACCGCTACAGCAAATGGTTTGATCGCCTGACCGAAGACAATACGCATATTGTTGCAATTGCACTATTTGCGTTTGTAACCAACGAGTCAGGCAAAATTGTGTCAAACAACTATGTCGTAACGGCATACCAGAAAGAAATTTTGAGCGATGACTAATTCAACTAATTCAGTAACCCGATACGACGAAGCAAGCGACACACTAACCGTGTCTTTTGCTCCCGGCGTAACGGCAACCGGGCTTGAGCTAAACGAGCACATCTTGATGCGCGTAAACAAAGCCGAGCGCCAAGCCGTCAGCCTCACTTTCCTGGATTATTCGTTGCTCATCCAGTCCGATGATTTGGGCGTGCGTCAATTCCCGTTAACTGGGCTTGCTAATTTGGCCGAAGAAACAAGAGCTATTGTTTTAGATCTATTAAGGCACGCACCGGTGCAAGATTACTTGTTGCTCTCGGTTTACACGCCAACGTTTGCGAATGCCATTCCGATTGTGTCTGTCAAAGCAGTGTTAGCCACTGCCTAAGTTTGTCATTATGGGTTTATCAATTCTCACCCTCATCATGCTCGCCCCGGTCATCGGGTCGGTCATCGTCTTGCTCATCCCCAAACAGCAAGACCTGGCCATCAAGATCGTGGCCACCGCGTCAGTCGGCTTCTCGCTGCTGCTGTCGCTCTACGTCTGCTTCGCCTACGATCGTGTGCTGGGCGGCTTCCAGTTCGTCGAGAAAACCGCCTGGCTGCCCTCGCTGGGCATCAGCTACCACGTCGGCGTAGATGGCTTCTCCGCGCCGCAACTGCTGCTCACCGCCATCGTCGGCTTCTGCGCGTGTTTGATTACGTTTCGTTTGGACGACCGCCCGCGTGAATACTTCGGCTTCTTGCTGGCTTTAATTGGCGGTGTGTTTGGCTCGTTCATCGCGCTCGACACTGTGCTCATGCTGATCTTCTACGAGTTGGTGTTGTTCCCGGTCTACGTGCTGGTGGCCGGATGGGGCAGCAAGAACCGCGAATACGCGGCCATGAAGCTGACCATCTACTTGTTCCTCGGCTCCCTCGTCGCCATCGTCGGCTTGTTGGCCGTCTACTTTAAAACCGGCAACAGCTTCGACTTTTTGGATATGCAAGCCGGTATCGCCAAACTGCCGCTCGAAGAAAGCTTTGCTTTTCAGAAGACGTGGTTCCTGCCTGTCTTCATCGGCTTCGGCGTGCTGGCCTCCATCTTCCCGCTGCACAACTGGTCGCCTGATGGCTACGCCGCTGCGCCCACTGGCGTCTCCATGTTGCACGGCGGCGTGCTGAAGGCCACGGGTGCCTACTGCGCCCTGCGCTTCGGCGTCCAAGTCATGCCGCAAGGCGCGGCCTACTGGATGCCCTTCGTCGCCTTCTTTTGCATGGCTGGTTTAATATACGCCGCGCTCATCGCGTTTAGGCAAACCGATCTCAAATACATCATCGGCTTCTCGTCCGTCAGCCACTTGGGTCTCGTGCTGCTCGGCATCGCCGCGCTCAACACCGATGGCTTTAACGGCGCGGGCCTCGAACTCTTCGCGGGCGGCGTGATGACCGGCCTCATGTTCTCGCTGGTCGGCATGATCTACGAGCGCTCGCACGAGCGCGACTACACCAAGCTCAACGGCCTCATCCGTGTGTTCCCGTTGGCAGGTGTGGGCTTCGTCATCGGCTCGTTGGCCGCCATGGGCATGCCTGGTTTCTCCGGCTTCCCCGCCGAGTTCCAAATCTTCAAGGGCTTGTGGGCTGCTGCGCAGAGCAACAGCCTGATGGTTCCCGGCCAACTGAATTGGTGGTATGGCTGGATTGCCATCGGCGCAGTGCTGTCCATCGTCATCACCGCCGCGTGGACTCTGCGCGTGGCTGGCAAGATGTTCTTCAGCGAACCCGAGACCAAAGAGTGGCAAGACCTGCCGCGCCTCACCTCGCTCGAAAAAATCGCCATCGTTATTCCCTGCTTCGTCATCATTCTGGTGGGCATCCTGCCCAACTCAGTCATGTCCATCATCGCCAGCGGTGTTCAAGGCATCTTGGCAAGTATGAAAACAGTTATAGGTGGTTAATTAATTATGGGTGGTGGATTTACAGTCCCGCTTAATCTTTCTGGATTCATTCCAGTCTTGCCGGAAATTTTGCTCACCATCTGGGCTGGCGTGGTGCTGGCGCTGGATGTGGCCGTGCCGGGCATCAAACGCCGCACGTTGGGTGTGCTTGCGGCAGGCGGTGTTGTCGCCGCGCTCATCGTTACGCTGCTTGTTGCCCCATCAGCAGAAACCGCCAAGGAAGTGCTGGGCGGTATGGTGCGCAACGATCTGTTCGCTTCCGTCTTCCGCATCATGTTCATGGTCGGTGGCGCACTCACTTGCCTCGCTTCAGTAGATTTCAAATCTGCCCGCGCTGGTGGCGAGTATTACGCCCTCGTCCTCTTCAGCACCATGGCGATGAGCCTGATGGCCGCCAGCAACGACATCATGATGCTGTACTTGGCAACCGAGACCGCCAGCATTGCACAGTACTTACTCGCAGGCTTCATGCGCGGCAACAAGCTCAGTGCCGAGGCGGGCCTCAAATACTTCGTCTTCGGCGCGGTCACATCCACCGTCATGCTCTACGGCCTCAGCCTGCTGTATGGCATGGGCGGCGGCACCAGCTACACCGCCATCGCCCCCAACCTGATGGACCCCGCGTTGCGCGTGCCGGTCACGTTTGCCTTGTTGCTGGTCATGGTCGGCTTCGCCTTCAAGACCTCGGCAGTGCCCTTTCACTTCTGGGCACCGGATGTCTATCAAGGCGCGCCCACGCCTATCACTGGCTTCATCAGCACGGCCTCTAAGGCGGCGGGCTTCGCCATCTTGCTGCGCTTTATGTACTACACCTTCCCGCCCGGCATCTCGGCGGCGGCAGGCTCATGGGTGTCCATCATGCAACCCATCGCCATCATGACCATGCTGGTTGGCACGCTATTAGCCGTGATGCAAAAGAACGCCAAGCGCATGCTGGCCTACTCCAGCATTGCCCAGGCGGGCTATGTGTTGATTGGTGTCTCGGCGTTCGCCCAATCTGTTGATAGAGCCAACGCGCTGGCCTCGGTCGTGTTCTATCTCGCCACCTACATGCTGGCTAACATTGGTGCCTTCACCATCGTCGGTCTCGTCTCTCAAAAACTTGGCAACGACGAGATCAAGAGCTTTGCAGGCCTCGCGCGCCGCAGCCCGTATTTGGCGCTGGGTATGGTGGCCGCGCTGCTCAGCTTGCTGGGCGCGCCACCGCTGGTGGGCTTCGTTGGTAAGACGTTTCTGTTCATGGCCGCCATTGGCATCAACACTACCCAAGCCTATTTCTTAGTCGGCGTCGGCGTGTTCAGCGTGCTGGTCTCGTGCTGGTATTACCTCGGCATCGTCAAAGCCATGTATGTGGATCGGGCTGAGGGTGATGCGACGCCTTTGCGCGTGCCTGCTGCCACCGGCGCAGTGGTGTTCCTGTCGGCTATGGGCGCATTGCTGGTTGGCCTGCCCATCGCCTCCACGCCGTTTTGGGAGTTGGCGTTGTCGGCGGCCAAGTCGTTCTTGCTGGTGTCGAACTGATTTTGTAAACCTTCTTCGCGGAGGTACGGAGGAGCGGAGGGCACGGAGAAATAAAAATCTCCGCTCCCTCCGCTTTCTCTATACCTCCGCCGCACCATACGGGCAAAAAACTTAACCGCCCGATCGCACCGCAGCCCTACTAACTTGCCAACCGGTATTTAATTCAGGTCTTACATGCCACGCACCCTTCGGCAAAAGAAGCTGCATTTGCTGAATAATTTTCACCTTCTCTTCCCACGATAGCGCTGCAAGCTCACGCCTGCGGCGCGCTTTCGCTTCCAGTAAGTCAGAGATGTCGGGATATACCTTTTGCATTATTCACCTCGTTATTTGCTTTCATTCAAGAAACGCTTACGGAAGCTATCCCATTTTGCTTTCAAATTGTGGCGATCAATGATGCTTTCAAAATTGATTCGATTAACCACATCAAACTCAAAGAACTGCACAAGCCGTGCATGATCTTTGGGCCGCCCGGTGTTAACCATGATTGCAGCCAAGTGTTCAGCCATAAAAACTCTTGTTGGGGTTGAATCAAAATCAATCTGAATCGCCTGCTCCAATGCTTCTTCGGTGAGGCCGTCGTAAACGGGTAAAAACTGAACAGCCCAACCTTCAATGATGATGAACTCAGCCTTTGGTTCATAACCCAACTGCATCAGACGGTTATAAATCGGCGTAATCGTGAGCAATCCCGATGTCAAAGCAGGAAGAAGCACAAAAATATCAAGGTCGTAGGTTTGAATTGGCTCAATGTAACGGGTTGCGGCAACTGCACCACCGATAGCATATCGCCCAATGACTCCTTCATGTTCAAGCTGATTGATGATGGCAAGGGCTTTTTCCATGATGGTTACTTCTCTTATATCTGATTGGTCGTTTCATTGCGGAGCAATTGTATTGTCTACAGCAGGAAGTACGTAACCAACGAATTGTGAAATTTATCACTACCTGCTTTCCAATCGCCTGTGCTAAACTCCCATCACGAAATGCAGAGCCAGAGCCAAAAGCCTTCCACCGCATCTCCATCCATCCCCCCACCTGTGCCCGTCATCTTCCTCAAGGCATTTCCGCCCAATCTCATCGGCATGATGATGTTGCAAGTGGCGGTAGTGTTGCTGGGTTTGTGCGGCTTGGCGATCTTTGTGGGGCGTAGGCTGGATGCGCAGTGGAATACACGGCCCTGGATTTCAGTAGGCTTGTTGGTGTTTGCAGCCGTATTGGCATTGGCAATCATCTACAAATTGAGTTTGCGCACAGTAGAAAAGACGCAAACCGCCTACACAAAATGGCAAGCAGAGACACAACAGGCTGTTGATACACAAGTGCCAGCAGTTACAGTGCCTCAAGATACAACAAGTGATGAATTTCACTCTTCCATTAAAAATTCTAACTAGGTATAATTTTATCCAATGCACTTCCCTCCTGTAAAACCAGAGGTTTTGTTTAGCCTCGGCCCCCTCCCAATCACCAATTCGTTGCTCACTTCGTGGATTGCTGCGGCAATTCTGGTTATTGTGGGCTTGTTGGTGGGCAAAAATTTCAAACGGTTGCCCAACGGTATACAGAACATCTTCGAGATGGTTTACGAGATGTTCGATGGCATGGCCGTAGATGCCATGGGCAAAATTGGCCGCCGATTTGTCCCATTTGTGCTCACCTATTTTCTGTTGATCATCACCAACAACTGGTTGGGCGTGTTGCCGGGCGTGGGTTCGCTCACCCTGTGTAAGAATGAGGTCACGCATGAAACAGTTGCTAAATCCAACTGCGAGCATGTGGCGGTTGCAAAAGGCGCAAAAGCCAAGACTGCCGAGGCGAGTGCAAAGGAAGAGCATCATTTTGCGAGTACCCCAATCTTTCGTGGCGGCAATGCCGACCTCAACATGACCTTTGCTTTGGCAATCATCGCCCAGGTCGCCATCCACGCATCCGGCATTGCTACCTCCGGCCTCAAGCATCACCTCGGACACTTTAAGAACCCGATGGAGATCATTACCGAAGTTTCAAAAATATTGTCTTTCTCGTTCCGTTTGTTCGGCAACGTGTTTGCAGGTGAGGTCATGCTGGCGGTGATGGCGGGTCTGTTGGTCCTCATCACAGGGAATAACCAAACGCTCTTTGGCATTCCCGGCGGCCTCATTCAAACGCCTTTCTTTATGCTGGAGCTGTTTGTCGGCTTCATC
>JAYTNY010000281.1:0-4615 GCA_043748055.1 Roseobacter sp. | reverse complement strand
CTGAGATACATTTTCCCTGCCGATCATGCGCCCATTCTCTGCGTCTTTTACGTTGCTTCTTCGCTCACCAATCGAACAAGTAATTCTTTGTCAAACCCTAACTCTCGGAGTTCATCCGGGTCGACTGGATTGATTCGATCTACTACGCCGAGCCGGATCAACTTAACAATGTGAATGGGGACGGCGATGAAGGCGGCCAATACGCGCCGCTGCTCGGATTCAGATAAATTGTCTACCTGCCGATGTTTACGCCAAAACCCATCCACCAAGGATTTGGCAACATAGGGACCAAGTGGGTGTGTGAGGGTGCGGTTTAGCAAAAACAAAACCGGGTTTGATTTGGCATCGGGTTTAGATGCCAACTTGGGCAAGTCTGCGCTCAATGTTCGGATGGCAGTTGACCAAGCATCTACCGCCTGGGGGTGGATAAGGTTTAGGGCCGACAGCGCCGCCGCGCCAAGCGGTTGGGTAGTGTGATAGGTGGTTGGATAACTCAGCCCCATCAAGTTGCCCCAGGGCGCTAATGGAGTTAGGCCATCAGCGATTTCGGTGGGCGGCAATCCGAGTTGGGCGCTCAGCCGTTCGGCCACAAGCTGAAGATGATCGGACCCAGTGGTTGTTTTTGGTGCAGAGTTATGGCTCATGGTTTGCACCCTCACCTTCGACATCGGTCAGTGTCAACGGCAATCTTTCTTGCAATAGTTGCAATGCGCGCTTGTCGAGCCGCCCCTGATCTCCTTCGATCTTTGCACCACCGGCAGTCATATATCGCTTGAGTTCGCGCCAGGGGATGCGCTTGAACTTGCGCCCCAGCGTGACGGGTCTCAGTTTCTTGCGCTTTATTTCGCGCTGAATGGTCTTGCGCTGGACACCCAGGATGAGTCCAGCTTCGTCATAATTGAGAAGGAAGCTATCGGGCGGGATGAGTTCCAGCAAATTCCGGCGTTGGCTTTTTCGTTTAGTCATGCGCAGAACACTATCGAAAGCATGGGCTGCCTGCAATCGGGCGCTGCGATTCATCGCAGATTCGCCCACGCCTGCGATTGCGCCAATCGCACAGCCTCATCTCACTGCGATTACACAATCGTTTTGATGCGGATTTTGCGGATCAATCGCAGACGCGGCTAGCCAATTCAATCATCTGCCCTCAGGATATGGGCATGACCGCAAACTCAACTGAACCCATATCCGCCAGCCCGATGGGGCAAGCGCTGCAGCCCATGCGAGAGGCATTCTTGCGGGTGCGCAAGCTAAAGCTGAACAAGTCAGCATCGCTGCGATTTGCGACCTATCAGGTTGAGTTGTTGTGCGATACCTTGTCTCAGCTTTCCCCAAACTTGCTGCCAGAAAGATTGACTTTGGAGCATTTGGAGCAGATGGTTGAGCAACAAGCCAGCGGAGAATTGGGGCATCAGTTCAAACCCAGCACGCTAAAGCAGCATGTGATGTATGTCCGATGCATCTTCAGATTTTGGCATAAACGCGGATACCTGCCCAGCAATCCGGCCAACGATCTGGTTTATTGCCCAACCGCCGAACCCCAGGAGACGCGTTGGATTCGTAACGAGGACATTGCCAAGCTGTTTGCTGTGGCAAACACAGAGGCCTTTGTTGACCTGCGCGAAACCGCACTGATGTATCTCATGCTGGATATTGGGCCGCGCATCTCGGAGCTGCTGGCGCTGCAAATGTGTGATCTACACATGGAATCCCACCGGGTGAGAATCGCTGAGGGCAAGCGGGATCAGAATACCACCGACGGATTTGGTGAGGGGGCAACCCTGGCGCTGGGTCGCTATCTTGCGGCACGCGCCAAACGTACAAACCCGCATAGTGGCTTTGTCTTTATCAAAGACGATGGGGCGCCGCTTCAATACCGGGCGCTCGACAAGCGGCTGAAGACGCTGGCCAAACGCGCTGGGCTGGATTCGCTGGCCTCGCATCGTTTTCGGGCTACGTCGGGCGTTCGCACCTACCTCCAAACCCGTTCGATGCTCGCGGTCAAAGTGAAACTGCGCCACAAAACGTTGGCGATGACGCTCAAATATGTTCAGCAGGCTGAGAAAGAACTTGCGGCCCAACACAGTGCAGAACACAGCGTGTCGGACGACATTTTGGGGCAGCACCAAAAATCGGTAAGCCCTACTTCGCCAGCGCCAGAGATCATGCTGGTGAGTGGCAATGTCAGTGTATCTGGGTATTCGTGGTGGCAGTAAAGCAGTAACGGTTTTGTAAGTTGCGGTGCAAACAAAAAGCACAGCCAAGTTGTCTTGGCTGTGCTTTTTGTTTGTGGTGCATCGGCACATCAGCGGCGCTTTATCGTTCGTTTGAATGGCGTTTTTAGGCACGGGAATAGGTGAAAAATAGGTTGGGTGGACTTTGGGTGACTTTGTTGGTCTTTGGGTGTCGTAGAAAGACTTTTATACAGGCAGAGAGGGAGTAAATAATAGACCCGTGTTGAGCAACAATGCAATGATGGCCTCGTCGCGCACAATCCACGTTAACGAATGACCAGATCGCTCGGCATCGGCGCGCCGATGATCGAGTGCGCGTTGCAACTTGAAGAGTTCCTGCCTCGTAAGTGACTTTGGCGCGTGCTGCCGCGTGGTCTCAATGCCACGTAGTCTTGCGGCGGGGTCCGCACTGTTGGTTTGCTCGGCGATTAATTGGCCCAACGCCCGCAGTGCCGCCAGATTGGCATTGATGCTGCTGGGCTTTAGCTTGGTTTGCACAAGCTGATCTCGATACAGACACAGGTCAGTAGGTGTGAGCGACTCAGCCGTGAGTGATGTGCGATTGGTTTGCTCAAACCAAATATTGAAGCGATTCAGCGCACCAATGTAAGCACGAAGTGTTTGTGCAGACTTGTCTGCGTCCTGCAACCACCGCTCAAACTTGACCTGCCAAGCATGGAAATAATTTGGCCAAGCCATAACGCGGTGTAAGCACGGCTTTGGCTGTCGTGATCTTCGCAGGCGCATCCTTGCTCGGCCGCGCACCCGCAAACAGCGCCTCCGTCCCAATCAGTCCAAACGCCAACGACATCATAAACACCTCGATGCGTTGTGCACGCGGCACCAGTGGCGGGAAAACCACCGCCACCAGCATGGCCGCCAACACCAGTGCTCCGCCAAAGCCAATCAACAGCCGCTAGCGATTGCGCGCCAGCAATGTAAGTTTGGGTGCGAATTGATTGAGTTGAGCGGTTTGAGTCGTCACTTGCGACATCACTTCGGCGTGCGCCATGTTTGGCGCGGGGTGTGGCTCTATCATCTGCGATGCCGCCGAGGCAATGGCTGCCGACATCTGCTTAACCTGTTTTGCTGCCAAGTGTCCTTGTGTAGCTCTTTCAAGGACTTGAACCTAACAAGACTTAAGTGCGCCGCCCTTTTTAATTACCGATGGATACGAATAGAACGGAGCCACAACTGCATCGCCTTGCGCAAGCAGGGTAGCAATATCGGGCGAACGGAACAAATAGGGCAATACAAAATCACCCTTGTAATCAATCATTGTGCGTAAAGCATTATTGGCAGGCTCAATGGAATAAATACCTTGCGGCGTTGGCGAGAAGCCGAGCCTTAGCACGTTGGATGTGGCGTTCATCAGGCTGGCTGTTTGTTTGGGTGTTAGACCGGGAAAGCGGCTGCGCACCAATGCCGCCATCGCTGCCACAATGGGCGTAGACATAGAACTGCCCGACCATGTGGCGTAGCTGCTGCCGGGGTAAGTGCTGTAAACCTTTTCACCGGAGATAGAGAAGTTGATCCACTTGGATTTCAAATGCGCCTGAAACTTATCGGAGGCCAGATCAAGCTGTTGGTTTGACGTGACAGACATGGCACACCGGTCTGCCGCTGGGTATTGTTTGGGCCAGCGATCAAGATTGCCCGCTGCTGCAATAACCAATACACCTGCGTTCATTGCGCGGCGCACAGCCGCCTGCAATTCCGGCGTGTTATTTGCGGCACCCAAGCTTAGGTTGATGATTTTTGCGCCGTTCTGCACCGCAAAATCAATAGCACGCACTACATCTGTCAATTTGCCATCGCCTTCGGCGTTAAGCACCCGCAACGGCATGATTTGCGCCTGCGGGGCAATCAAATGAATGATTCCGGCAATATGCGTGCCATGCCCGTAGGCTTCATCTATATAGCCATTGCCATCATTGTCTATGCCATCCTTCGCATCGCTGGGGTCGTTGTCGTTGTCCACAAAGTCATACCGAGCGCCGGCAAAGCTGTTGATGAGCATGGGGTGATCCACTTGGAATCCGGTGTCAATCACCGCCACAATTACTCCGCTGCCGTTTGAGTAGGCGAGGGCACGATCTAGCCCCAGCGTGTTTAGCCAAGTTTGGTTTTGACGATAGCCATCGCTATCCGCCCCGCCCCACGAAGCAATACCGCGCGGGTTGGCCTCGGTAACTAGGCCATCCCCACCCCACGAAGCAATGCCGCGCGGGTTGGCAATTACTTTGATGGATGCCAGCTCGGTGCTGTTGGCGACAGCCGATGCATCGCTCACCGGTGTTGCATCGGTTGTTGTGTTCGCCAGAAGCGGTGTTCCAAACACTTGCACCTCGGCTAACGAAAGTACGTTGTTGCCAGCCAAT
>JAYTNY010000280.1:0-11152 GCA_043748055.1 Roseobacter sp. | reverse complement strand
CGGTGGCGCAGCCGCAGCCGCCACCGCCAGCATGATGGCCGCGCCGGTAATGGCCGACGAGAAAATGTTTTCGCCGATGAATGTGCGCATTAACAAAGTGGTGGATTTAACGCATACGATTACAACCGACTTCCCCACGTATAGCGGCAAGCCGTACTACACCACCGATCTGGCGATTACATTGGCCAAAGACGGCTACAACGTGCGCTCGTACAACATCAACGATGAGCATTTGGGCACGCACATGGATGCGCCGTTTCACTTCTCGGACAAGGCCACTGCCGACGAAATTCCGGTCGAGAACTTGATTGGGCCGCTGGCGATTATTGACATCATCGACAAAGCCAGCAAAGACCCGGATGCGCTGGTGACGCCCGATGACTTGAAACGCTACGAACGGCGCTGGGGCCGCATTCCGTTTGGTGCCATCGTGGCCATGAACAGCGGTTGGGACGCCCTGGTTGCCACACCGAAATTTCGCGGGGCCGACGACAAAGGCGGCATGCACTTCCCTGGCTTCGGCCTGGAGGCAGTGAAGTGGCTGTTAGAAATGCGCAACGTCAAAGGCATCATGGTGGATACGCTGAGTTTGGATTATGGGCCATCCAGCAAGTTCGACGTGCATTACACCTGGCTGCCCGCTGGCCGCTGGGGCATGGAAAACGTGGCGAACCTGAGCAAGCTGCCCGCGCGCGGCGCCACCGTTATTGCCGGTGGCCCCAAATACAAAGGTGCCACGGGTGGGCCGAGCAGAGTGATTGCGTTGATCTAGCGTTTGAAGGTTTGAAGGTTGGCAGGTTTGTGAGCCAACCTTCAAACCTTCAAACCTTCAAACCTGCAAACCTTCAAACCTTCAAACCTTCAAACTTGATGCTTTCGATACGCCTCGATCTCTCCGCCATCGTCTCCATTGTGCCGCCCAACAGCAGTGTGCTGGATTTGGGCTGCGGCGATGGCGCGTTGCTGGCGCGATTGGTGGACGAGAAACATGTGAACGCGCGCGGTGTAGAGTTGATCGAGGCGAATGTGCGGGCCTGCATCAGCAAAGGCCTCTCGGTGCGGCAGGGCAACATTGAGGAGGGGCTGGCCGATTACCGCGACCGCGCCTTTGACTATGTGGTGCTGAGCCAGACATTGGCGTATTTGGATCACCCCAAACCCGTGGTCGAGGAGATGCTGCGGGTGGGCCAATACGCCATCATCTCGTTCGACAACTCGGCGTATTGGCGCTGGCGATTGGGCAACATGCGCGGGCAAATTATGAGCGAACCGTTGCACGAAGGTGGGCCACGTGCACGCACCATCACGCTAAAACAATTTGAGGCGTTTGCCGACAGCCTGGGCGCAAAGGTGACGCAGACGGCATTTGTCTCGCGCAGCTTTAGGCCCAAAACATTTGCCAGCGTGTTGGCCCGCGAAGCGGTGTATGTGATTGAGCGATAAGCAACCCATGAACACCCAAACCAGTTACGACGCCGTAGCCGAGGAATACGCCGCCCGTATTGCAGATGAACTCAAAGACAAGCCGCTAGATCTCCAGTTGCTGGATCGCTTCGCTGCCAACGTGAGTGGGCCCGTGTGCGATGTGGGTTGTGGCTCCGGCCATGTAACGCGCTATTTGCACGACCACGGCGCAGATGTTTTTGGCATTGATCTTTCGCCAGGCATGCTGGCGCGGGCACGGCGCTTGAACCCGGATGTTCGTTTTGAAGTGAGCGACATGCAGGCGTTGACTTTGGCGGATGCAAGCGTGGCGGGCATCACTGCGTTTTACTCGCTCATTCACATCTCCAGAGCAAACATAGTGGCCGTGCTGCGCGAACTAAAGCGCGTGCTGAAACCCAATGGGCTGCTGTTCGTGGCTTTTCATATTGGCGATGAAACCAGCCATTTACAGGAGTGGTGGGACTGCACGGTTGAAGTGGATTTTCATGACATCTCATAAGAGTCCGTCAGGACTTCGCGATGACCAGCCACCGATTTGAATCGGTGGCGTTGCCCGGCACGCCGTAACTCCCTTGTTTCGCGGCGTAAGGCGCACCCGTCCTGAGCGAAGCCGAAGGATGAAATCGGGTGCTGGGCTTAGCGAAGTCCTGACGGACTATCTGGATGAGATAGGATTCGGCGCAATGACTGCAAATCTTGATACGCACACGCGCCCCTTTGAACTCGGCGTGTATTCGTTCGCCGAACGCACGCCCGACCCAGCCACCGGCGACCTCATCAGCCCGGCCCAGCGGCTAAGCAATCTCATCGAGACAATTGAGTTGGCCGACCAGGTTGGCCTGGATATCTTTGGGCTGGGCGAACACCATCGTCCCGATTTTGTCGCGTCGTCGCCCGCCGTCATCCTGGCCGCTGCAGCCGCCCGCACCAAACGCATTCGCTTGTCCAGCGCTGTCATTGTGCTTAGTTCGGATGACCCCGTGCGCGTCTTTCAAGACTTCGCCACATTGGATTTGCTCTCGCAGGGACGCGCCGAGATCATGGTCGGGCGCGGTTCGTTCATCGAATCGTTCCCGCTGTTTGGCTACGACCTGCACGACTACGACGACTTGTTTGCCGAGAAACTAGACCTGCTGTTGAAATTGCGCGAGAACGAACACATCACCTGGTCTGGCACCCATCGTCCCCCGCTTAGCAACCAGGGCGTTTACCCGCGCCCGGTGCAACAACCGTTGCCAGTGTGGGTGGCGGTGGGCGGCACGCCGCAATCGGCCATGCGCACGGGCGCGCTGGGGCTGCCGATGGCGTTGGCGATTATTGGCGGCATGCCAGAGCGGTTTGCGCCGTTCGCAGAACTCTACCGAGATGCGGGCCAACAGGCTGGGCACAACCCAGAGCAACTTGCATTGAGCATCAACTCGCACGGCTTTATCGCCGACGACTCGAAGCAGGCCGCCGATGATTACTTCCCGTCGTTTCAGCAAGTCATGTCCAAGATCGGGCGCGAGCGCGGCTGGTCGCCCATCACCCGCGCCCAGTTCGAGGCGTCACGCACGTTGCGCGGCTCGGACTTTGTGGGCAACCCGCACGAGATCATCGAGAAGATTTTGTTTCAGCATCAAATCTTTGGGCATCAGCGCCTGCTGCTGCAATTGGGTGTGGGCACCATGCCGCACGCCAAAGTGATGCACGCCATTGAGTTACTGGGCACGCAAGTGGCCCCGGTTGTGCGCGAGGAGATTGGGCGGAGAGTTACAGAGAACCCCCGACCCCTAAAGGGGAGTCGTTGACATAGTCAATAACTCATCAGCTATTTACGATTGACAATATCTCTATCGGTATAGAGCTGCTCAGCGACTCCCCTTTAGGGGTCGGGGGTCTGCGCCAAAAAGCAAAACGGGTTCTTCGGCATGCGGTCCAGCCGCACCTCGAAATGCAAGTGCGGGCCGGTGGCGTTGCCAGTAACGCCCATCTTGCCGATGATCTGCCCGGCCTTCACCCGCTGCCCCACCCTCACCGTCAATTGATCGAGATGGGCATACAGCGTTTGGAAGGCGTGCGGTCCGGCTTCGTCTTCAAACGGCGCGTGCTCAATCTCCACCATGTAACCAAAGCCATCCCGGTTCCACTGAGACATGACCACTTGGCCCGCGCCTGCCGCGCGCACCGGCCTGCCGCGCACATCGGCAAAGTCCGCACCTCGGTGGGCGTACCAGTAGCCTTGCGTTATCTCGCCGGTGCTGGGCTGGGTCAAAGTGATGGTGTTTGTCGCCGAGATTTGCTCGGTGATGTGACATTTTGTTAAAGCCAAATCTTCTCTGCGCCAAGTTGCCAAAACGGCTGTGTTGGCGCGGCGGCCACCCAGCCGAACAAATGTAAGCGGCACACGTTGGCTGCGTTGCGCCTCGCGCACGGCCACCTGCATCACGATGGGTACTTCTTTTTGGCGCTGCGTCACAAAATACAGCGTCGTATCCGGCGAGACCTCTGGCACCAGTAACGTGTGGGTGGTGCTGATGGATTGGTCGGCTTGCAAGCCAGCAGGCAAGGTTGCATCAAACTGGGTGAGGTGTTGCCTGCCACCGTTGTTCAGGCTTACGGTGGCGATGAGGTCTTGGGCCGTCGTGGTCAGCACCCGCCAGTTCAACACCACCTCAAAGGGGTAGCCCGGCACAGGTCTGCTTGCGCCGGATAGCGCAAACGACTCCAACACCAACCCATTGCCAAAGCGGGCAATGGACACCGGTTTGGGAATGGGTGTTGGGGCCAATTCATCGGCGAAAGCCCGATGGGTGTTTTGTGAGTAGGCTGAGGATGGCAGATGGGTTGGCGATGTTGCAGATGTGGCAAACAGCAGCGCCATCCACAAAACACAACACAGCAACACCGAAAAGAACCGAGATGCAATACGCGGGGCAAAAGACTTCATGAGCGAGAGGCAACATGATAGCAGTTTGCGCTATTGGCATCTGATGATCTCTGATCTGGTCTGCTTCGCCCTGCGCACCCGCTGCCACAGCCGTGGCGATGAAGGCATCGGGGTCATCGCAAAACACCTCGACCCAGGCCGAGGTGATGCCCAGCTTTGTGGGGCTTTCCCAGCCGTTGTTTTCGGGCTGACCCACAAAGATCGGCGCTCCGGCAATGGTTAGCCCCACCACCGAACCGAGGTTCCAAAGCTCCCTCGCCTCAAGCGCCTCTTTGTACCAAGCGACAGCCGCTGCGGCATCTTCCACGGCCAACACTAAAGAGATTTGCATCGTCCAAGTCTACTGCTGCGCAAGCGATCATCGCCCTTTTATTGCCCTTTTATCGCCCTTTGATAAACGCCTCAACCTTGTCGTGCGCCGCGTCGTCGGTGTATTGCTCTGGTGGCGACTTCATGAAGTACGACGACGGGCCAAGCAACGCGCCGCTCTCGCCGCGATCCATGGCAATCTTGGCGCAACGCACCGCGTCAATCACCACGCCCGCGCTGTTGGGGCTGTCCCACACTTCCAGCTTTAGCTCGGCGTTTAAGGGCACATCACCAAACGTGGTGCCTTCGATTCTGATGTAGCACCACTTGCGGTCGGTCAGCCATGGCACGTAATCGCTGGGGCCAACATGCACATCGCCATCGGCCAACTCATAGGGCAACTGCGATGTCACAGCGTTGGTCTTGCTGATCTTCTTGCTCTCTAGTCGCTCGCGCTCCAGCATATTCATAAAGTCGGTGTTGCCACCGAAGTTAAGCTGATACGTGCGATCTACGCGCACGCCGCGATCCACAAACAACCGCGTCAACACGCGATGGGTAATCGTCGCACCCACCTGGCTCTTGATGTCGTCACCGATGACCGGCACACCCGCCTCCTGAAAGCGGCGCTGCCAATAGGCCTCGCGGCCAATGAAAACCGGGATGCAGTTGACGAAGGCGCAACCCGCTTGCAACACCTGCTCCACATACCACTTGGTGGCTTGTTCGCTACCAACAGGCAAGTAGTTCACCACCACATCGGTCTGGGTGTCCTTCAAAATCTTCACAATGTCGCTGGTCTCGCCGGGGGCTTTGGTGATGACTTTCGAGAGGTATTTCCCCAGCCCGTCATGCGTCATCCCTCGGTAGACGCAGCAACCGATGAGCGGGACATCCGAGAACTTATACGTGTTATTGGGCGCGGTGAAGATCGCCTCGCTCAAGTCTTTGCCTACTTTGTTCACGTCAATATCAAAGGCGGCGGTGAACTCTATATCACTGATGTGATAGTCGCCGAGTTGGATGTGCATGAGGCCCGGCACAAAATCGCCGGGTTTAGCATTGCGGTAATACTGCACGCCCTGCACCAATGAGCTGGCGCAGTTGCCCACGCCCACAATTGCCACACGCACTTTCTTTTTGGCGACGGCCTTTAACTCATTGAGTTTATTGTCTAGTTTGTTTGCTTTCTTTGGCATGCAGGGGAGTATAGGGAGGGGGAGTTTAGGTTTGAGTTGGGTTGTAACAAGTGTTACATGACAGAGCAACAGGTGTTGCATTAAGCCATCAGCCGAGCGTCCGCGTAGGTCGGCGCTCGGCGTTAGGGGATGGTTTTGCAACGCAGGTATCCTTCGCCTACAACCATGACCCCTCAAACACTACAAACTCCCAATCGCACTTGGCTGGACTGGGCTCGCGAAATCCAAGCCATCGCCCAGATCGGCTTGACCTATGCCGAGATTCCGTATGACCGCGAACGCTACGAAAAGTTGCACGCGCTAGCCGTGGAAATTTTTGGCAGCTACACCGGCGAGGACGCCGTCGCTATCCAAAAAGCGATTACTACACAGCCCGGCTACGTAACCCCCAAAGTGGATGTGCGCGGCGCGTGCTTCCGTGCGGGCAAGGTGCTGCTGGTGCGCGAGCGCGCCGATGGTCGCTGGTGCCTGCCCGGCGGCTGGGCCGATGTGGGCGATGTGCCCAGCCAGGCCGCCGAGCGCGAGGTGCTGGAAGAAGCGGGCTTTGTTTGCAACGCCAAAAAACTGGCGGGTGTGTTTGATGCGAACCGCGCGGGCGGCGAACCCCTTTCGGCCTACCACGCCTACAAACTGGTTTTTCTATGCGAGATTAGCAGCGGTGCGGGCCAGGCCAATCACGAGACGCTGGAGGTGGGCTTCTTCGGGCCAGACGAGATTCCGCCGCTGAGCGAGGCGCGTACCAACCACGCCGTGCTAGCCGAATGCTTTGCGCATTTGGGGGACGCGGGGCGACGGGCGTATTTTGATTAACGATTGGGGAGACAAGGTGAGGGGTGACAGGGTGAGGGGGTGAACTCAGTCACCCATTCACCCTCTCACTCCCCCTCTTCATCCGTCGCCGCAGGCAAGTTCAAATGCACAATCTCGCCGTGCCGGTTGATGACGATCTTGAAGCCCATCATGCCGAGATAAGCGCGCGATTGTTCGGGGATGCCGACGGCGTAAATCTGTTCCAGGTTTTTGTCGAAGTTGCGAATCTGGTTATCTACCGAGGCTTTGGTGAATAAATCGTCTTTGCCCATCAGCTTTAACATGCCCTGGCTCACCTCAGACGAATTGGACTTCATCTGCTCAATGAAAATCTGCATCACCTGGTCGTCCACCCCACGCGCATCCACGTGGTACTTAAAGCCATCTTCTACAACCACGTAGGTAGGCTCGTTGCCCACATAGGCCACACCCACCGCGTTCTCGTTTTCGTCTGTAATTAACCCTTCAAAGAGTGCTTTTGACATGTTTATAACAATCCTAACCACCGCGCTACAACCGGCCCAATACCGATGACATTGAGTGTAATGGGTAGCAGAATGACGCCCAAGCAATTCATACGGCGGCCCCCCACAAACACAGGGATGCAACCGATGCACGTAGCGACGAGCATAATGAGCAAGCCACTGGGGCCCGTGAACCCGAACGCGATGGCTGCCGCCACGCTCATCGCTGTTATCGCCATCAGTTTGGGGTTGATGTGGTTTACGACGCGCGTCGCCACGCGCACAAACCCAATCAGCACCACCAGCGAGGCCGCGCCGCACACGGCGATGGCCGCAATAACCAGCCAATACAGGCGCGGGCCATACGGCACATACAAACTGCTCAGCATCCACGAGAGGCCACCACGCACCAGTGCCACGCCCGGCACAAACAACAGCAACGTGCTGCCAATGTAATACGCCACTTTGCTGGCCCCCTGCGAAACCAGAAACAAACGATCATCGTAACGCGCCGTAGCATGCCCGGCTAACAACCCGCCAATGCCGCCGCTGACCACCGGCAACACGCTGGCAAACAAACCGCCTGCAATGCCCGTGAGTGTGCCACGCAATAATTGATACGGCGTTAGCGTGTGCAGGGTTGCGGGCGGCTGCTGGGGCGGGATGGGTTGGCCGAAGGCGAAGACTTGCAGCAGGCCGGGAATAGTAAACAAACCTACGAATGCGGGCAATAAATTTTGAAAAGATGACTCTAATGGAACAGGCGAGCGATACATCAAGACGAAGCCCATCAGGCCAGACAAGATGAACGTGAGCAACGCCGCGCCGAGATAGGCCCAGGCTGCGGCAAGTCGGCCCAATGGCGTGGGGGCGCGGTTGTCGCTGCGCGGCCACTCGCCTAAAACCAAAAAGGTGATGATGGCGACGAGCATCCAGCCCATGTGCGGCTGAATGATGGCGCGGATGGGGCGCAAAACATCCTCCAGAAAAGGCGAGAGCGCGACGAGAGCAAGCAAGCCGCCCACCGTGCCCAGGCCCACCAGCAGGGCGGCCTCGGCACCTTGGCCGCGCAGCAGCATTTTGGTGGCGGGCAAGGCCATGAAGGCGCTAGCATCATCGGGCGCAAACAGAAAAATAGAGGGGATGACATTGACAACGCTCCAGCCAATGACGAGGCCGAGCAAGACAAACGCCAGCGCGGTGTTATTGATGGGGAGCGCATTGCGCGAATAGAGCAACAAGGCCGCACCTGCAACATTGAACACATGCAACCCCGGCACCAGCGCAATAAGCGCGCCAACAAATGTTCCGATGAGGGCGTATCCGATTAGAGTGGCATCTTGTAGCATGGTTGAAAAGAGAACCACCACAGAGGCACAGAGGACACAGAATTCTTCTCTATGTCCTCTGCGCCTCTGTGGTGAAACTATTCAGCATTCTGTGAATTTTGTTCATTCTGTCAAAAAGCATGGCAAACGAAATTGAACGCAAGTTCTTGGTGACGAGTGATGCATGGCGAGCCAACGCGCGCAGCGAGCGTTTTCGGCAAGGGTATCTCTCTACACAACCGGGGCGCACAGCGCGGGTGCGCGTGGCTGGCACAAAGGCCTATGTCACGATCAAAGGTGAACGACAAGGGCTGTCTCGGTTGGAGTTTGAGTATGAGATTCCGGTGGCCGATGCCGAGCAGATGCTGGATGCCTTATGCCAAAAGCCACTGATTGAGAAGACGCGCCACTTTGTTGAACACGCAGGCATGGTGTGGGAGGTGGACGAGTTCGCGGGCGAAAACACCGGGCTAGTGGTGGCAGAGATTGAGTTAGACAGCGCCGAGCAACACGTTGAATTGCCGGACTGGGTGGGCCAAGAAGTGACGGAGGATGCACGGTATGCCAATTCCAGCCTCGTCAAACAGCCGTTCCGCAACTGGCATACGGAATATGTAGCGCTGACAGAGAGCGACCGCGCCTGGGTGCGCGAATTTACCGAGCAGCATTGGGGCACAGATGTGATGGTGTCGCGCGGCGCAGCCTTCCGCATGTCGCACATGCCGGGGTTTGCAGCGAAACAAAATAACACCATCGTCGGCCTAGTCACTTATCGGCTTGAGGGCGATCAGTGCGAGATCACCTCGTTGGACAGCGTGAAGGAAGGCCTGGGCATTGGCACAGCACTGATTGAGCGCATGAAGCAGACTGCCCTCGCCCACGGTTGCCAACGGCTGTGGCTCATCACCACCAACGACAACACGCACGCCATCCGGTTTTACCAACGGCGTGGGTTTGTGCTGGCGGCGGTGCATCGTGGTGCAGTGAGTGCCGCGCGCGCCATCAAGCCAGAGATTCCATTGCTCGGCAATGATGGCATTCCGATTCGGGATGAGGTCGAGTTCGAGTTGCGTTTGAGTTGAGCTTGAGTTGATGTTGTAGACTCGATTACGAATGCCAGTCTTAGAACCCCTTTCTTTCGAGGTCGTGAGCCACAGCGACGAACAAACCCAACGCATAGGCGCGCGATTAGGCACGTTGTTGCCCCTGCCGTGCATTGTGGCGTTGCAGGGCCAAATGGGCGCGGGCAAAACCCACTTTGCCCGCGGCGTGGGCCTGGGCTGGGGGGCCGAGCAGGCGCTGCGCAGCCCCACGTTTACGCTGGTGCAAGAACATCATCGCACCAAAGATCACGCGGCTATGTATCACATCGATTTGTATCGCGCCGAAAGCGAGGGCGATTTGCAAAGCATTGGTCTGGATGAAATTTTGGAGGCCGATGATGCGGTGAGCCTCATCGAATGGCCCGACCGCATTCTGAGCAAGCTGCCCGCCGACGCCATTCGCGTAAAGCTGGATGTTGCCAGCGAGACCAAACGCCAACTGAGCTTCTCGACCCAAGCGACGACGACGTGGCAGGTGTTGTTGGCGTTTCGGAAAAGTGTTTATGGAGTTTAAGAAATGACGAACGACGAACGACGAACGACGGACGGCACGCATTCGTCATTTGACACTCGACATTCGACACTTCTGGCGATAGACACCTGCACCCGCCGCGCCAGCATTGCCTTGCGCGATGCGACGACGTTGCATGCCGAGCTGACCTGGGCATGTGAGCGGCACCACACCGCAGCCGTCAGCGCCAAGATTCAAGAGTTGCTGACCACCAGCAAGGTTAAGCCAAGCGATGTGGGCGCAGTGGCGGTAGCGATTGGGCCGGGGTCGTTTACCGGGGTGCGCTGCGGGCTGGCTATTGGCAAGGGCTTTGCGCTGGCGAACAATGTGCCGATGCTGGGCGTAACCGCGTTTGATGTGATCTCGCAGGCGCAGCCGAACCGCCGCAAGCCGGTGTATGCCGTAGTGGAGGCAGGCCGCAGCCGCGTGGCCGCCTGCCGCTACACTTGGGCGGGTGACGAGTTGACCGTTGCCAGCGAGTGGCATGTTTTTGGCCTGGAAGAATTTGTGGCGCAGGTGCAATCACCCGCGTGGGTGTGTGGGGATGTGGCCCCGATTTTGACGAACGCTGCACTGGCGGCGCAGTTAAAAGTGCGAGCCACCGTTGCACCCGCCTGGCTAAACTTGCGGCGGGCCGGGGTACTGGCCGAGCTGGCCTATGCCCGCTGGGAGCGCGGCGAGGTAGACGATGCCGCCACGTTGATGCCGATTTATCCGCCGGAGAATTAATGGAGAATATGGACGAGAGTTATAAGCGGCTCATTCAAGAGGCGCGTGAGGTGATCACCTTGCGGTTTAAGCAAGATCATCATCACATTGGCGCGGCTTTAATCACCACTACAGGTAAGGTGTATCGAGCCGTTCATGTGGAGGCGTATGTGGGCCGGGTTACGGTGTGTGCCGAAGCCGTGGCTATTGGCATGGCGGCTGCCGATGGCGACACGGAGATTGCAGCCATCGTGGCAGTGGACAGACATGGGCGGATCGTCGCGCCGTGTGGTCTGTGCCGAGAAATGATTTCGGACTATGCGCCAAACGCGAAAGTGATTCTGG
>JAYTNY010000279.1:0-22266 GCA_043748055.1 Roseobacter sp. | reverse complement strand
CTGTCAGTCGCTACCATCATCTGAATGTCGGTTTTATCGGCTTCTTTGCAACCAAACGAATCTTGGGCAGGGGCATGAATTGGCTTGGATGAAACTGTGGCCTGTACTAAGCTGGGTGACGCGGTTGAGCTGATGACCCACGCCAGGATTGCTGCAAGCGCAGGAAAAGCAACTTGAGCAGGTTTCATAAGTCTTTTCTTTTGCATAGCGCGGGCATATTACCAAAGGCAAAATGGGAGATTGGTAATTGGTGATTGGTAATTAGGGACTGCTAATTCGTAATGGCGTGAATCGTCCACTCCCCCTACAATTTATTTAATCTCTGCTTTGCACAGCCTTAACATATTTTGGTGAGGATAAATAACCATGAAGTTGCGTGGCAAAGGTTTCCGACGGGATTGGCGCGATTGGCTTTGGTTCCTGCTGTTTGCAGGGCCTAACCTAGCCTTGTTCGTTGTGTTTACGTATTACCCCCTCGCGCGCAATTTCGTCCTCACCCTGCAAGATTACAACCCGATTCTTGGCGAAGGCACTTGGGTGGGTCTGAGCAACTATGTGGATGTGTTGCAGAAGGACACCCAGATGGCGCGCATCTTCCAGAACACGCTGGTTTTTACAGTGGCGGCGGTGTCGCTCATTCTGTTGTTGGGGTTGGGTTGTGCCCTGTTGCTGAACCAGAAGCTGCGCTTTCGCAACGGCGTGCGCAGTTTGCTATTTAGCCCGGCGGTGCTGGCGGGCAGCGCAGTCGGCGTCATCTGGCTCTACATCCTCGATCATCGCTTCGGTCTCATTTTCCAGATTCTCAAACTGGTGGGCATTACTTCGCCACGCTGGCTGCTGGACCCGCAGTGGGCCATGATCGCCCTGATCATCGTGTATGTGTGGAAGAACGTGGGCTATGCCACGGTTATCTACATTGCTGGGCTGCAAGCCATCCCCGCCGATTTGTATGAGGCCGCGCGTGTGGATGGTGCGGGCGCGATGCAACGCTTTCGCAACATCACGCTGCCGGGGCTTTCGCCGGTTACATTCTTTTTGGGTGTCACCAGCGTGCTGAATTCGTTTCAAGCCTTCGACATGATTAACGTGTTGACGCGCGGAGGCCCAGTTAACAGCACCAACGTGCTGGTGTACCGGCTGTATGAGCAGGGCTTTACCGAGATCCAAAACTACGGGCGGGCCAGCGTGGTGGCCACCATTTTGTTTGTCATCATGTTTATTGTCACACTTATTCAGCTACGCACATTGGAGCGCCGCGTGACCTACGCTTAGGTGAAACACATGGGAATTGCTGCACAAAGACAACTCAACCAGGTGTTTGGCTACATCGGCATGGCGCTGCTGGTGCTGCTGATTGGGCTGCCGTTGTTGTGGCTGGTTAGCGGCAGCATGAAGACGAACGCGGAATACTTTACCGCCGACCCTACCTTCATCCCCAACGCCATTCACTTCGAGAACTTCGCTAAGGCTTGGGTGCAAGGCAACTTTGGCTACTACTACATCAACAGCATCGCCACCACATTGCTGGGCGCAGGGGCCGAGGTGATTATGGCGGTGACGACGGCGTATGCGCTGGTGTTCTTGCGCGTGCCGGGGCGCAACTTCTTCTTCGTCATGCTGCTGGTGGCACTCATGGTGCCGGAGCAGGTCGTCATCATTCCCAATTTTTTGACCGTTGCCGAGATGGGTTTGTTAGTGACCCAAAGTGGCGACCTTACGGCTGCGGAGTACTTGCGTGGCTGGTTGGCGGTGGTGCTGCCGGGGGCCAGCATTGCGTTCGGCACGTTTTTGCTGCGGCAATACTTCCGCACCATCCCAAACGATTTAGTTGATGCCGCCAAAGTGGACGGGGCCAACCACTGGACTACGTTGATGAACGTGGTGGTGCCAGTTGCTACGCCCGCCATCGCTACTACGGCCCTGCTCAGCTTTACCGCCAAGTGGAACGAGTATTTGTGGCCGTTGATCGTGACGTTTGTTGACCAACTGCGCACCTTGCCCATTGCCCTGCGGCGCATGCTAGACGCCGAAGGCAATGCCGACTGGGGCGTGGTGATGGCCGCCGCCATTTTGATTGTGCTGCCGGTGATCTTTGTGTTCTTGTATGCGCAGCGCTATGTGGTGGATGGGTTGGCGAGTGGTGCGGTGAAGGGGTAAGTTAATAGGTTGCAGTGCAACCTTTGCTTCTAACCGTTCGGAATTCTTTTTAGTTTGGAGGGAAAGATGAAAGAGACAAAACAGACAAAACAGAAAATTAGCAGACGACATATGTTGAAGTTGGCGGGCCTGGGTGCAACCGGCGTGCTGGCAGCTTGTGCCGCGCCACCCGTTGCACCGGCTGCTCCTGCCGCGCCCGCAGTGGTGAAGGAGACCGGCAGCACGGTCACAATCGTGCATTGGGGGTTTAGCGGCGGCAACCTAGAGAAACGCGAGAAAGAGTTGGCGGCCAAGTTCAACGAATCGCAAAAAGATGTGAAAGTAGACATTCAGGTGCAGGGCAATTACGAGGAGACCGCCAACAAGCTGACCGCGGCGCTGGCAGCCAAGCAAGCCCCGGATATGACGTTGCTCTCGGATGTGTGGTGGTTTAAGTTTGTGCGGGCCAAGGCCCTGACGAACTTGAACGACCTAGTGGCAGCAGAGAAAGGCATTGACTCGAAGGACTTTATCGAAAGCCTGTGGAACGAAGGCATGCGCAAGGGTGCCCAGTATTGGATTCCGTTCGCCCGCAGCACGCCCTTGTTCTATTACAACAAAGACATGTTCAAGGCGGCGGGCATCGAAGAAGCCCCTAAGACCTGGACGGATTTGGCCGCGTATGCCGAGAAGCTCACCAAACGCGAAGGCGACACAGTGAAGGTGGCGGGGTTTAGTCACCCGGACGGCGCAAGCTACATCGCTTGGTTGTTCCAGTGCGTGGCCTGGGCGTTTGGCGGTGGCTACAGCACCTCCGACCTCAGCCAGTTCAAGTTGCTGGAAGCCGACACCGTGCGTGCGGCGCAGTTCTATGCCGACAGCGTAAACAAAGGCAAATGGGCGGCCATGTCCAAAGCGGTGGACACCGACTTTAAGAGCGGGCTGACGGCGATGGCGTTGATGAGCACCGGCTCGCTCGGTGGCGTGCTGGCAGATGCCAAGTTCGAGGTAGGCACGGCTTTCTTGCCCAGCGACAAGACGTTTGGCTGCTGCACGGGCGGTTCGGGCCTAGCCATTCCAGTCACCACATCGCCAGAGAAGGCGGCGGCGGTGATGAAGTACATTGCCTATGCCACTGGCAACGAGGGCGGCGCGTTCTGGTCGCAGAACAGCGGCTATGTGCCGGTGCGCAAGAGCACGGCGGAGTCCGCGAGTTACAAAGACTTCTTTACGGCCAAGCCGCAGTTCAAGACCGCTGTTGAGCAATTGCCCAAGACGCAGCCGCAGGATGCTGCGCGCAACTTTATCCCCGGTGGCGACAACATCATCGGCAAAGGGCTGGAGCGCATCATCGTGGGCAAAGAAGATGTGACGAAGGTGTGGACGGACGTGACCCAGCAACTTGAGCAAACGGGTGAGCCGGTGAAGAAAGACATCGCCGCGCTTGGTTAAGCCCGGTCGCACTTGGTTAAGATTGGGGGAATGAAACGCCGATCAGAAACCAAGGCAAGCGTATTTGTAGTTCAGCATGTACTGGGGTTGGTTTTGCTGATGGGGTGCGCAGCGCAAGTTGCGCCCCCCACAGCACCCACCCCACAACCGGCTACCGCAGCCTCCCCCGCGCCTACCTCCGCCCCCGAACCTTCGCCCACCACAGCCCCATCCCCTGCACCTGCACAAAGCAACGCCGCAGAATTTTTGCCCCAAGCCACCAGCGTATGGAACACCACCATTGGCCCCGACACGATGACGGGTGATTGCACAGCCAGCGTGCTGCCGGTGTATGGCCTGGTGCAGATCACGCCAAAGGGCAACGAGATCGAGTGGAAGAACCAGGAGCCAAAGCCCTACATGCTGACGAAGACCGAGCCAAACGCGTACGCCTACAGCGGCCCCACATCAATTAACGACGGCACGGTGATAATGACCGTGACGATTGTGGACGACAAAAGCCTAAAGATGGTGCGCGAATTTGTGAGCAGCAAAGAACCTGCCTGCACCCACATGCACGATTATGCAGGCGAGTTTAAGTGGACACGATAAGAGAGATTAGGGATTGGAGATTAGAGATTAACGTTCTCCAATCTCCAATCTCCAATCTCCAATCTCTTATATGAACGAACTAACCAGCCAAATTGCCACCTACATTTCGACGGAAATTTTGAAGCAGCCCAAGCGCGTGATTAAGCCAGACGAGAAAATTATTTCCAGTGGGCTAATAGACTCTTTTCACTTGGTAGATCTGGGCTTGTTTGTAGAAGACAAGTTCGGCGTGCGTATAGACGACAGCGAGCTGAACGCCGACACGTTTGACACAATTGAGCAGTTGGTGAAAGTAATTGAAGAACGAAAGTAACTTCGCTCAAGTTCTGCACCGCTCTTACCAAGAATGCCCCGACCGCGTCGCCATTCGCCTCATTCAATCCAAACAAGCTGATCTACCGATCACTTACCGGGCGTTAGTGCAACACGCAAATGCCTATGCGCAGCAGCTTGAGGTGGCGGGAGTGCGGGCGGGCGAGGTCGTCGTCATCATTTTGGAGCATGGCGAACCGCTGATCTACACGTTTTGGGGCGCGGTGCTGCATGGGGCGGTGCCTAGCATCTTGCCTTTTCTAACGGAGAAGCTCTCGCCTGAAAAGTATTTGCAAGATTTGGCCGCACTGATTGCGGTGACGCAGCCTGCGGCCATTGTGACCTACCCCGCGTTTGCGGAGAAATTTGCGGCGCAACTGAGCGCGATGCAGATAAGCGTTGGCAAGCCCGTAATTCTCACGATTGACCAGGTCGAGCATAGCGCTCAGGGGGCTTTAGGCTCGGAAGCCTTTAGCCCATTGAGCACTAGTCGGCCACAAAACGAAGATGACATCGCTCTCCTCCAACATTCATCGGGCAGCACCGGCTTGCAGAAAGGCGTAGCGCTCTCACACCGGGCGGTGTTCAACCAACTGAGTGCCTATGCGCAAGCCATCAAGCTAAGCGAAAGCGATGTGATTTGCAGTTGGCTGCCGCTGTATCACGACATGGGTTTGATCGCCTCGTTTGTGATGCCGGTGTTGCTGCGCGTGCCGGTAGTGTTGCTTTCGCCGTTTGATTGGGTGCGCGCGCCGGTGAAGCTGTTGCAACTGATCTCGGCTTACAAAGGCACGTTAACCTGGCTGCCCAACTTCGCCTATAACTTCATGGCGCAGAAGATTCGGGAGCGCGATATGGAGGGTGTTGAGGGCGTCAGTCTGAGTTCACTGCGGGCCTGCATCAATTGCAGCGAGCCGACGTTTGCGGCCAGCCACATACTGTTTGCAGAGAAGTTCAGCAAGTATGGCTTGCGACCCGAAGCCCTCACCACCAGTTACGCCATGGCCGAGAACACCTTCGCCGTCACCCAAAGCGGCTTTGATTCTCCAACACTGGTAGAGACGCGTCAGGGCGCATCGCTCCTCAGCGCAGGCAAACCGTTGCCCAACGTGCGCTTGCGGATTTTGAGCGAGAACCGCGATGTTTTGCCAGAAGGCGAGGTCGGCGAGATCGCCATCCACAGCGACTGCATGCTGACCGGCTATTACCACCGCGATGATTTGACCGCGCAGGCGATGGCCGATGGCTATTTTCTGACAGGCGATTTGGGTTACTTGAGCGACGGCGACTTATTCGTGACCGGGCGCAAGAAAGATTTGATCATCGTGGGCGGCAAAAACGTCTACCCACAGGATTTGGAGCGGCTGGCGAGCGAAGTGCCGGGCGTGCATCCGGGCCGCGTGGTGGCGTTTGGGGTGATGAACGAAGCGGCAGGCACCGAGGACGTGATCGTGCTGGCTGAAAGCGATGTTGCGATAGAAATCGCGACAGAAGATGCGCAATACGCGGTGGCCGATGCCGTGCGCAGCCACATCAACAAAAACACCGATGTGGCCGTGCGCGCCGTGCAAGTGGTGCCGCCGGGGTGGCTGCTAAAAACCAGCAGCGGCAAGATTGCGCGTGGGGCGAATAAAGAGAAGTATTTAGGGGCGTAACGCCGCCACCGCCAAACACCCCCACCCCACAATCAACGCCACACCGCCAATCGGCGTAATGGCGCCCAACCAGCGTAGGCCGGTCAGGCTCAGCACATACAGGCTGCCCGAGAAGATCACAACGCCTGCCACCATCAGCCAGCCACCTGTCACCAGCAGCGGCTTCTGCCACTGCGCGTAGGCCCAAGCCACCGCCAGCAAGGCCAATGCGTGATACATCTGATAGCGTACGCCGGTCTCGAAGTTCGCCAGCATGTCGGCACTCAGCACGCCCTTGAGGCCGTGCGCGCCAAACGCACCCAGCGCCACACCCAGGCCCGCCAACACGGCACCGATCACAAAAAAAGTTTTGTCCATATTCACTAATCCCTAATCATCTCAATCGCCCGCCCCAGCAGCGGCGAGGACAGCACAATCATCGTCTGTGTCTCGCCAAACTTGCCGATGAGCTTGATGATCTGCTCCAACCGCTGCACCGTGGGCACGTGCATCTTCAGCATCATCGAGACGTTGCCCGCGACGTGATGGCACTCCACAATCTCTGGCAGCGATTTAATCAGCTCAACGGCATGCGCCTCATCACACTTAGGCATAATGAACTGCACAAAGGCCATGATGGGGCGGCCCACACTAGCCGGGTTCACCTCGGCACGATACGCGGCGATAACACCCGCCTCCTCCAACTTGCGCACACGCTCGGTGACGGCGGGCGTAGAGAGATTTACGCGGCGGCCTAGCTCGGTGAACGAGAGGCGCGCATCCTCCTGCAATAGCATCAACAGCTTCCAACTGGTGTCGTCGAGTTCTCTTTCTGAATGTAAGGTCACACGCAGATTTTAGGGGCAAAATTAAAGCCAAACCGAACCAATACGTCTATTTCAAGATTCTCAACACCCAGTTCGGCGCGTAGTATTCTGCGCATGGACATTTCACTCTTGCTGCGCGGCATCCTTATTGGCTTGTCGCTGGCTGCGCCGGTCGGCCCCATCGGCGTGCTCACCATTCGGCGCACGTTGGCGCATGGGCGGCTCACTGGCTTTGTTTCGGGGATGGGGACTGCGACCGCCGACGCTTTGTATGGTCTCATCGGCGCGCTGGGGCTAACCGTCATCAGCACCGCCCTCACCTCGCAGGCATTTTGGTTGCGGTTGGTGGGCGGCTTGTTTCTGTGCTATCTCGGCGCGCGCACGTTCATCTCCAAACCCGCCGAGAGCGCCGCCCAAACCAGGTCCACTCGCGCTGGTTTGCTGGGTGCCTACACCTCGGCCTTTGTCCTCACCCTCACCAACCCCATGACGATCTTGACCTTCGCAGGCATCTTCGCGGGCATAAACATCGCGCAACTAAACACGGGCTATGGCGCGGCGGTGTGGCTGGTGTTGGGCGTGTTCGTTGGTTCAGCCTTGTGGTGGCTGGGTTTGAGTTGGGCTGCCAGCCTGCTCCGTGCCAAACTAACCGCCCATGTGCTGGTGTGGGTCAATCGCGTCTCCGGCATCATCGTCATCGGTTTTGGTTTAGCTGCTCTCGCCTTATCGCTTGGTTAGTTAGTGCTCGGAGCGCTTTGCGCTGGAATCAGCGCCGCGCTCCGAGCATTGAGCTAAGCCGCTAATGCAAACCTAACCTCTTAGCCCGACAATGCCACTGCCCCCAGAAAAGAGTTTAGGAGAAAAAGAAAATGGCAAAGAATGGCAAAAACACAAATGGAAAGACGGCAGAGGCCCTCACGTTTAAGACAAGTATTGATTTGAAGAGCGGCCTGCGCAAAGAGATGGTGGCGCTGCTCAATCACAACCTGGCCGATCTCAGCGACCTCTACAGCCAGACCAAACAAGCCCACTGGAATGTAAAAGGCAAACAGTTCATCGCCTTGCACCAGCTATTCGACAAATTGGCCGATGAGATCGAGGACTACGTGGACGACATCGCCGAGCGCGCTGTAGAGCTAGGCGGCTACGCCCTCGGCACCAACCGCATGAGCGCCGCCGCCACGCGCCTGCCCGAATACCCCACCGACGCCGTAGACAGCATGGCGCACGTGCAAGCCCTGGTCGAGCGTTACGCCCTCGTCGCCAAGAACACTCGCGCCGCCATTAACGCTGCCGATGGCGCAGGCGACAAAGACACCTCCGACTTGTTCACCGAAGTCTCGCGTGGCATGGACAAGTGGCTGTGGTTCTTGGAAGCGCATTTGCAGGGGTAAGTTGTTCGCGTACCTCGCAACAACTTACCAAGTTTGTTGTTGCTCTATAACCCCCGACCCCTAAAAGGGAGTCCTTGAGTTTCGTTCTACGTTCCTCAACGCGCAACAAATGAGAAACAACGAGCTTGACTCAAGGACTCCCCTTTAGGGGTCGGGGGTTCCGATTTCCCTTACTTCGTCACAAACGGCAAGTAAGTAAACGCCCCACGGAACAACACCGAGTCATTCGTAATCAACGATTCGTTGCCCGCCGCGTCGCGGAACTGCGCATACACCGTGCAGGTTTGGCCCGGCGCACAGGCCAATGTCCACGGCTTGGTGGAAGCCAACGGCTCATACACCGCACCCGCCATGCCCGAGTCGTTGCTGATACGCATCTCCACACCCGCGCTCACGGTGTTAAACATCAACGAGTATTGGTCAGTCATGTGCCCGTTCGCGCCCTGGGCCGCGCCTTTTAGGGGCGTGTCCGTCGAGCTGATGTTCAGCACCACGTTGGCCCTGCGCACCACTGCCGCGCCGCCATCAATGTCCACCGCGCCCGAGGGCGGGTCGGGGTCTTCTTTCGGCGTCACTTCAAACACCTCGCTGTAGTCACCATCGCCATCGCCGTTCTTGCCCGCCAGTTTGATGTAGTACTTCACGCCGTTCGTCACCCCGGTCAACGAGAACGGCACCGTCAGGCTCATGCCCTGCCCATTGCCCATTTGGCCTGGGTCGGTTGAAACAAACACCAGCATGTCGGTGTAGCTCAGCGGGTTCGTCCAGCCAATCAAAATCAGCTTGTTCAAGGCGCGGATGTTGATATGGCCGATGGGCCGCACTTTGTCGTCGTTTGGATACAACGGGTTGCGGTTGCCCGCCACTTCCGAGCCATCCCGTTCGCCACCGTTGTCGGTGTCGGCGCGGCAGGGCACGGTGCCCACTTCCAACTCACGCGCATTGGTCAGGCCGTCCTGATCGGGGTCTTCGGCGGCATTGTTCTTCGTCGTGTCAAACTTGCAACGGCGCTCCCAGTCATCCGGCAAGCCATCGTTGTCCTTGTCGTTGGCTTTGGGGCCATTAATCCAGAACCCACCGTTCCACTCACGGATCAACGTATTGGCCGCGTTGGCCGGGTCCTTCAGCGAGGCAATGATGCGCACGCTATACGAGCCACCCAAACTGGTCTGCCCATACGAGCCACCAAAGATGTTGTCGCCCGCCGCGCCATCGTTGTGCAAGCCATCATCGCGCATGGGCACCAGCACCGCGCCTACTGCGCTCTCCACTAGCCCCAACATCACCGTGGGTGTTACCGTGCCGCTGCGCCCTACCAACGTGCCAATCAACGAGACCACATCGCCCGCATTGCCCTGGTTGTTGTTGATGCCGAGGATGCGCCCCTCCAACTGAATGGTGGACTGCACCGAGACGTTCATGCTGAAGTCGTAGGGCGCGCCCTGCGTTGTTTGCTCGGCTGCCTCTGGCGCAAGCTGGCCGGGAACGCAGAAGTATGGGTAGTAATACGTGCGGAAGCGCCAGCGCCCAGCCTCCGGGTTGTTCACAATCAGCACGTCGTCATAGCGGTTGTTCACAATGATCCAATCGTTGGGCGTAAGCTGCGGGTTGCGCGGGCTAATGGGAATGCCGCGATCTTTGTCCACATCCATGCTCGGCGACCACACATCCACCTTACGAATGTCGCTGCCGCAAGAGGCCTCATCATCCGGTTGCTTGCCCGCCACCACCAGGCGCAATTGGTTTACGCTGAGGTCCATGTTCACGTCCAAATCTTTGCGGCTGTTCACGTCATCAAACGCAGGCACGCCGGTGTAGTTGCCGTTAAAGATGCGCGTTGCGCCCTGCGCCTCGGTGTCCAAATAGTCGTAGACGTTGGCTAGCCCAATGTGGCCCGGCAAGAACGGCGCAGCCAAGCCAGCCTCCACACCCTCTGGCAAATCTATCGCCTGCAACGAGGTTTGATACGCCGCCTGCTGCGCCGTCTGGGCCTCCGGGGCCAAGCCCGCGCCGGTAGAACCCGTCGCCACCGGTCGGAACACGCCGCCCGTGTCGGCAGCAATTTGCGCCATCAAGTTGCCGGGTGCTTCTGGCCCAAACGCAATGGTGTTAATCACCACGCCCGACGAGATCAACTCGTTCTTCAAGTCAGCGTAATAGCGCTTCACATTCTCTGCGCCATCGCTCAGCAAGAAAATGTGCTTGGGGTTTAAGTTAGATGGCAACGCCAGCAGCTTGTTCTTCGCATCGGCCAAACCTTCGCTCACCGGCGTCCATGCTCGCGCGGTAAAGGTGTTGATGGCAGCTCGTGTCTCGTTGATCCGCGTCGTCACCGTGGCGGTCGTCACATCTCGGCGCGAGAGCAAGGTGCGAATATCCAGCGTGCAATCGCCCGCCGCATTGCCGCAGCCCGGCGGCGAATCAAACGCGGAGAAATCGTTCACAAAAATGCGGTCGCCCGGTCGCAGCAAATCCGCCACCACATTACCCGCCTTCTTCGCGTTGGTAATGCGGCCACCTTCGCCAATCGTGTCCTCGGTCAACATCGAACCACTGGCATCAAACGTCAGCGCGATGTCGGTGTTGCCGGGGTTCACATACAACAATGCATTCGTCTCGGTGTCGCACAGCGTATCTAAACAAGCCGTGTAGTTCACAAACGTGGTGCCCACAGTTTGCGTGGGCGGCAACATCACCGCCCAATACTGGTTGCCCACTTCCTGGAATGTGCCGGTCACAATGGTCAGGGGTTTGTCGCCCGCCAAAAAGCTAAATTGCGATTGCTGCAAGCCGCGCACGCTGCTGGTGCCATCGCTTACTTCCCAGCGCGTCAAAAACGCAATCGGGCTTTCGGGCGCACCCACCATCGCAAATTTCACTTGGCGCGGCTCCAAAATGTTGATGGTGGGGCTAACGCAGGTAAAGCGCGTGGTGTAGCTGTAGTTGTTGTTAAAGCTGTTTACAGCCGCCACAAGCCGGTTGTTCACCCCTGCCGCCGCAAACGTGCGCACAAAGTCCTCGCCAATCTTGGCGCTGCGCAACACGCGCGTGGGCGAAGTGGTCTTGGCCGCCATAAAGTTGATGCCCAGGCTGGCCCCTGCTGCGCCATCCACCTCCATCTGCACATACGAGCAACCGGTTTGTGGGTTCACCTGGTAATACTTGGCCGCCCAATCATCCGGTGTGCTTTCGGCAAAGCTCTGGCTGCCGCTCGCCATGTTCACGTTCTGGGTCAACGTGGGCTGCGTAAACGCGCCATCGCTGTCATCCCAATAGGTCAGCTCGGGCTGTGTGGTCTGGTCGGCCCAGTCTTTGGCCCAGTTGGCGGCAAAAAAGTTGAGGAACAACTGCTTCTCGCTCAGCTTGCCACCGCTGAGTGACGGCACTAGCGAATCCAGCACATACAGCGTGTCGTTCGCATCGCAGCGCTCGTAGTGCTTATACATAGCATCGATGTGGTGCCACGGGTCGGTCGGCGCACCCAGCGTGCCCAGTTGCTCAATAAAGTATTTGTTAAAGCGGTTGTTGTAACTCTTGTCATACATCGAGGTGCTGGGGTCATAGCCGCCGCCCGCGTAACCTTCCGCATCCACCGTGGTGTTCACCGAGTCCGCGCCCAAATCAGCATAGCCTTCTACAAATTCAGAATCGCCGGAGTAGTTGGGCTGCAAGAAGCCGTAGCAGCCCGAGTCATACGAGTATTGCAAATAGTGCTGCACCTCGTGAAACACCACCCCCGCGCCACCCCCGCCGCGCACCATCGGCGAATCGATGCCGATATTGCAACTGCCTGGGCTGCCCCAATACGCAATGCCCGCCCAACCCACGCCATCCTCCATCTGAATATTCAGGTTGTTGCTGCACCCGTTAATGTAGGGTTCGTGGCCGCTTGAATCGGCGAAGTAACGCCGCCAAGATTCCTCCACCCATTGCGCCACTTGCACAGCCTGGGCGTCGGTGCTGATCCAGTGTGTGAGCTGCGTCGGCGTGCCATCTACATCGCGTGTGGCCGTAATCACGTTTTTGGTGTACCACACCGTTACGCGGCGGGCGTTACCGCTCAGCGTAAAGTCGTGCCGGTAGCACTCGTCCAACAACACCGTGTCAATCGTGGGGCCGCCTGCGCAGGCCGCATCTGCGCCTTGCGGCTGCGGGCCAACCATGCGGGGCGGGTTGGATGTAGGCAGCGGCCCAGCCATGTTGGGGCCGCTGATGCTGGGCGGCGGTGTCGCCACCTCAACAAGCGGCTGTCCGGGTAAATGAGGTTGGTCGCCATGCGCAAATGCGCGCAATCCGTTGGACACAGTCGATGCCAGCACTGCGGCCAACATCATCACGGTCAAGCAAGTTCGTCTTAACATTCTCACAAGCCTCCTGTAGCAATTAGAAAATTAGCTGTTCGCTGTTTAATAAACGGAAGGTATAGCAAGAATCTCCGTATCGGCAAATCCGTCTAACAACTGCGCCGCAACTCGCGCCCTCTGAAGGATTCCAGACTTTAGCCGATTAGTAACTCATTCGCAGCCTTTCGCCACAACAAAGTCCGTAACCGGCTAAAGCCTGGAATCCTTGCGCACTAAAAGTAGACCTCTTGCAAAAGTAGGGGCGTAGCATGCTACGCCCCTACGAACGCCGCGTGCGAATGGACTTTTGCAAGAGGTCTAGTGAATTGCCTCTACGCTTTCGGCAGCCGCCGAAAAATATCCTCCAGGCTGCCCTCCCCCAATCCATCGCCCTCGCTCAGCTTGGCGGCGGCGGGTGCATCCACCATCCACACCAAATCTCCGCTAGATGGGGCCACCCCCTGCGCAGGCAACACATCCGGGTGATGAAACTCCATCAGCACGCGCCGCAACATGTCGGCCTTGCCTGCGCCACTCACCAAAAACAACACCGTGCGCGCCGCGTTAATCAGCGGAAACGTAAACGTGATGCGCAGCATGTTCACCTTTGGCACAAACTGGGCCACCACAATCCGGTTCTGCTCATGCACCGCAGGGGTGCCGGGGAACAGCGAGGCGGTGTGGCCATCATCGCCCATGCCCAACAAGATGAGGTCGAAGGGATGCAGGATGACATACGACTCAACTGAGGCATCGTCTAATTGAGCCGTATCGTCTCGTAACCACGTCACAATCTCGCCGATGTAGTTGGCTGCCGCTGCTTCTGCGCCCAACTCGGTTTTTACGCGGTGTACATTCGCCTCTGGCACAGGCACTTTGCTGATGAGGCTCTCGTAAGCCATGTGGGCGTTGCTGTTCGGCGAATCGCTGGGCACATCTCGCTCATCGCTCCACCACAGGTGCACCTTCGTCCAATCAAAGCGGGCTACCCAATCCGCAGAAGCCAACAAGCAAAACAACGCTTTGGGCGTGCTGCCCCCACTGAGCGCGAAGTGAAACACGCCGCGCCGCGCTATCGCCGCCTGGTAGCAGGCCAACACGCGTGCAGCAGCATCCTGCATCAACGTTGGAACATCGGGGGAGATGTGAAGGTCTGACATAGGGTTCGAGCTAAACCTCACAGGTTGGCCTGCGGCACCTCAGTAAACACAGGCTTTGCAAGCCAACCTGTGAGGTTTTTGTCGTTACTGAGATTTTAGTGTAAACAGCGCAATTTCTGGCCGACAGTTGAAGCGCACCTGCGGGTTAATCATGCCCAGCCCACGATGCGTGTAAAGCTGCATGTTGCTCACGCGATAGGGGCCGGAATAGTATTTGCGCCCAAACGTGGGCAACATTGGCGAGCCGCCAAAAGGGATGCGGCACTGGCCACCATGCGAATGACCCGATAGTTGGAGGTCGAACCGACCATTGGCTGCGCTCACATCGGCAAAGTCTGGCTCGTGTACCAATAGCACTGCTGCGCCATCGCTGGGCATCGCTGCCGTCAGTTGGTTTAGTTTTGGCGCGTGCGTTGTCAGAGGCATTTTCACATCCACCTGCTGCCACAAGTCTTGAAATCCCACGATGTGCAACGACTGATTGCTGCGCGTAATGGTTTGCCAGGTGTCGGTCACGTCTCGCACCCCACGCATCGCAATTTCGTGGCGCACCCAGGCTGCATCCGTCCAGTGGTCGTGATTGCCCAGCACCGCCAGCACGCCATCCCGCGCCTGCAAATGGCGCAGCTCCGAGAGGATTTGGCCCAGCGTTGTGTCGGGCGGCGGGGTAATAAAGTCTCCGGTGATGACGATGAGATCGGGCGCAAGTTTGTTGGTCATCGAGACAATGTCTCGCAAGCGACCCGTACCCATCCACCCGTTGTCTACATGAATATCGCTGAGTTGCACAATGCGATAGCCATCAAACGCAGGCTGTAGCCGAGGCAACGTGAGTGTGATGGCAGTTTGTTGCAGCCACGAAGGCTCGATCTTAGTGGCGTACAGCCAAGCTCCATACCCGGCGAAAGGCAATCCAAGCAACCCTTTGAGCAAAGTACGACGACGTAAAACAGCAGGCATGCGAACTTCCTCCCCAAAAAACAAATGCGGCACGATGAGCTTCGTGCCGCGCTATTTTACGACTGGCAAAAGTTACTTTCTTTTGGCTTTTCTGCGATCCTTGAAGCGCGTCACTTTGCCCTTGCCCGATACCGACCAATCTGATTTACACGCATTGCAAAGGTAGTTGTCCTCAACCGAAATCGGAAACCGTCGTGCAAAAAAGACCAATGCAAGGATCGCCAATGCAAGTATTGAAAGACCCAAGTAAATCAAGTATCCGAGATATTCCAAGCGGAGGTACTCGTTGCTGTAAAACCAGCCCACATCCCGTAATAGTATCTTTCGTATACGTTCTCCGCCCCCTCTAAATAGGGTGAATAAGAACCCATAGCCAAGCCAAAGGCACGTACTGCCGACCAAGACGCGAAGATAGATGGGGCCAAAACGCCGATCCTCAATGAAGTCAGATTCATACCGATTCAAGTGGCGAACATCATCGCTGCCACAAACCGGGCAAACCTTGCGATCTTCTCCTTTATGCCATCCCCCAAACAAACGCATGTCGTCACCAATTACAAAGGCCGCCACCAGCGCCCATCCGCCTTTATAAATTCATCGGCAGCCTTCGGCCCAGCCGCCCCCGCGCGATACAAATCTACGCTGGAGCCGTGACCACTCTGCCATTTCTCAATCACCGGCGTAATAATTTGCCACTGGGCTTCCACTTCGTCGCCGCGCGTAAACAGCGTCGGGTCGCCGAAGATGCAATCCAAAATCAAGCGCTCGTAGGCTTCGGGCGCGGGCACGTTAAAGCTCTCGCCATACTTAAAATCCATGACGACGGGCTTAATGTTCTCGCCGCTGCCCGGCACTTTGGAGCCGAACTTGAGCGAGATGCCTTCATCCGGTTGTATGTGCAACAACAGTTCGTTGGCTTCGATGGCTTGCGCAGCCGTCTCACTAAACAAGTTCATCGGCGGCTTCTTAAAAATAATCGCAATCTCGGTTAGCCGCGCGGGCATGCGCTTGCCACTGCGCACATACACCGGCACACCCGCCCAGCGCCAGTTGTCTATAAAGAACTTCATCGCCAGAAAAGTCTCGGTCTGCGAGTCATCGTCCACGCCTTCTTCTTGCAAGTAGCCCGGCACAATGACCCCGCCCACTTTGCCAGGGCCGTATTGGCCGCGCACCGTGCCATCGCCACGGCTGGTATCCACCCGCAAGGCTTTTAACACTTTCACTTTCTCGTTGCGCACAGCATCGGCTTCAAACTCGGCAGGTGGCTCCATCGCCGTCAAGGCCAGCAGTTGCAGCAGGTGGTTTTGGACAATGTCTCGAATAACGCCGCTGGTCTCGTAATAGCCGCCGCGCCCTTCGATGCCAATCGATTCGCTCACCGTAATTTGCACGTGGTCCACATAGCGGTAATCCCACAGCGGCTCAAAGATGCCGTTGGCAAAGCGAAACACCAAGATGTTCTGCACGGTCTCTTTACCGAGGTAGTGATCCATGCGGTAAATCTGCTTCTCGTTCAAGTGCTTATGTACATGGTCGTTCAACTCGCGCGCCGAGGACAAATCGTGTCCAAACGGCTTTTCGATAATCACGCGCTTCCAGGTGTTTAGCTCTTCTTTAGCCAGGCCGCTCACACCCAGGTTTTCGGTAATGGCTTTGTAGACCTCCGGCGGCGTGGACAAATAAAACAAGCGATTGCCACCAGTCTGGTGATCGGCATCCACCTGCTTCAACACGCCGTCCAGGGCTTCGTAATCGGCCTGCGTGCCGTAATCGCCTTTGTTGTAATGCAGTAGCTGGCTGAACTTCGCCCACACTTCTTCGTTCACCGGCTTGGAGCGCGAGAACTGCTTAACGCCTTCGTAAGCCTCGGCGCGAAATTCATCATCGGTCTTGGCCTTGCGCGCAAAGCCGATCACCGAAAAGTTTTTGGGGAGCAGGCCATCAACAGCCAGGTTGTATAGCGCAGGGATTAGTTTGCGATGGGTGAGGTCGCCCGAAGCGCCAAAGATCACCATCGCGCAATTGTCGGGAATGCGATGACCGTTCATATGAAGAAGTGCTTAGTGCTTAGTCCTGAGTGCTAAGTGAATAGCTCACCACTATAAGGACTAAGCACTCGGAACTAAGAGCTTTTTACGGCGTGGCCGCCGAACTGCTTGCGCAATGCAGCGTTTACTTTGGCGGCAAAACTTTCGGGTTGGCGGCTGTGGAAACGTTCAAACAGGGCCATGGTGATGACCGGTGCAGGGACATCTTCGTCAATGGCGGCTTGAATCGTCCAGCGGCCTTCGCCACTGTCTTGCACAAAGCCTTTAATTTTTTCGAGGTTGCTGCCATCCTCTTCAAAGGCCAGCACCAGCAACTCTTGCAGCCAGCTTCGCACCACGCTGCCCTTGCCCCACACCCACGAGACATCCCGCAGGTTCATGCCAAACTCGCTCTTCTGCAAAATCTCCAGGCCCTCGGCATAGGCCTGCATCATGCCGTACTCAATGCCGTTGTGCACCATCTTAGTGAAGTGGCCCGCACCCGCCGCGCCGCAATGCAAGAAATATTCGCCATCCGGCGCCAACGATGCAAACGCGGGCTTCAGTTGCTCAAACGTCTCCTTGTCGCCGCCAATCATTAAGCAATAACCATTCTGCAATCCCCACACCCCGCCGCTGGTGCCTTGATCCATAAAGCCGATGCCTTTGGCCTTGCATTCGGCATGGTGGCGCTTGCTGTCTTTCCAATTGCTGTTGCCGCTGTCAATAATCGCATCACCGGGTTCCAGCAAGCCCAGCAGCTTGGCAATCATGTCGTCGGTGGCCTGCCCCGCCGGGATCATTACCCAGATGGCGCGCGGGCGTTGCAGCGTTTGTACCAGCTCTTCAATTGTGTCCACGCCGCGTAGACCCTCGCCGCGCAGTTCATCAATTGGCGCTTTGCTGCGGTTACACACAATAATCTCGTGGCCATCTTTGTGCCACCGTCGCGCCATGTTTGCGCCCATCCGTCCCAAGCCGAACAATCCAATTTGCATTTGTAATCTTTACCTCAGTTTTGTTAAGAGTAACTAGTAAGTGATAATTAGCTGTTGATGATCTTGCGCAAAGCAACTAGGTTTTCCTGAGGGTCAAAAATCGCGCGTACAGGGATTTCAAATCCGGCCACCACTGCGCTTGCAATCACGCCATCCATCACTTTCACCCGAAGCCGGTACTGCCGACCATCCAATACATACTGCTCAACACTGTGAACATCGGGATCAATAATCCAATATTCACTAATGCGATTCGCCGCATAATCTCTAAATTTGATGCCACGATCTCTCTCCTCAGTGCTTGGTGACAACACTTCGATCACCAAATCGGGCGGAGGAAAGATCATCTGTTTCTGCGTCATCGCCTCGGATTTTTGCACCGACCAGAAACAAATATCAGGCTCATAGTCGTTGCGATCCAAGGCGATCATGTACTTCTCTGCACCCACCACACCAAGCTTCTGCATATTTACAAACACTTGTAAAAGCGCCAACAACAACTGCATAGCGATGCCATGCTCGTTCTTTACCGACATTGCCTTCACCACCTCGCCATTAATAAACTCAACTTTCTCACCTTCGGGCAAATTTGCATGGAATACCTTGCGCCGCTCCTGCTCTTCAGCCAGGTAGTCTTGAAGTTGCCTTATGAAGCTAGGCAATAACGGAGACTGAATCATCTCAGCGACTTCTGGTTCAAGTGTCATCACTTCACCTCACTTTTTTGGCGTGGCTTTCTTCTTGGTAACAGGTTTTGTTGATTTAGCGGCAGCCTTCTTCGCCACAGGCTTAACTTTCTTCGCTACAGCTTTTTTGGCTGCTGGCTTGGTCTTCGCCACCTTCGCTTCCGTTACAACGGCTGGCGCTTTTGGCTTGCGCCCCGGCTTGCCTTTGCTGCGCGCCCGCGCCGGTGCGTTGTTCAACACCTTCAAAATTTTGCGAAAGCCGGAGCCTAGCTCCTCGCCCAAATGCAGTCGAATCACCCGCCGCTCGTGCGTTTGCAGGCTTTCAAAATCGCCCAACGCCTGCGCTCGAATCAACGTCGCAAAGCTAAACGGCTCACCCGGAATCAGCGCCTCGTCCAGTGGGTCATACGTAAGCTGAACGGCGACGACGTTGTTCGCCCCGCCCTTGTGCAACTGCCCTGTGCTATGCAAGAAACGCGGGCCATAACCTACCGTCACCGGCACGCCGCTCTTCTCGCGCAAAATCAAGCGCATCTTCGCCAGCGCCGCCGCCACCTCTGCCGTGTAAGGCAAGTAAGCCTGAATGCTCAAATAGTCGCCATTCTTGGCAGTGCGCATGTGTTTGCTGATGGCGCCGTTGGGCGATTTACTCGTCAACTCACTCTCAAATATGCCGCTGTGTTCAAACTCATCCAGCAACTTTTTGGTGTTCTGTTTGCTTTCGGTCACGTTCGGCTCGTCAAATGGGTCTACGCCCAACACCGATCCCGCTATCGCCGTCGCAAACTCCCACCTAAAAAATTCCGCGCCGATGTCATACGCATCGTTCAACACAATCTCAATCAGCGGATGCCCAGCCTTCTTTAACGCGGTCACAAACTTGTCGTTCACAGTCTCGCCAGCCAGCTTGAGGTGAACGTAGAAGCGGTCTTCACTCAGCCCCACCGGGGTGGCCTTCACTGGGCCTTCCTCGTTGCTGAGGTCACCCTCAATCGGCACCACGCCGCGCCCTTGCTTGCCAGTGCTCTCGGCAATCAACTGCTCCACCCAATAACCAAATGTGCTAATTTTGGGGCTGATGATGAAGCTCACTTTATCCTGCCCGTGCAACGCCATACCACCCATCAACCCGCCCAAAAACAAGCCGGGGTTGGCCGCGCTGTTCACCTTGCACCACGCCGCCATTTGGCTGGCCCGCCGCAGCAGCGTTTCAACATCCAGCCCTTGCAACGCCGCTGGCACCAAGCCAAAGAACGAAAGCGCCGAGTAGCGCCCGCCAATATCGGTCGGGTTCACAAACACACGGCTGAAGTTTTCTGCAACCGCCAACGCCTGCAAGCCGGTGTTGTCGTCGGTAATCGCCACAAAATACTTGCCTGCCTCATCGTGCGCAAACGCATCTACTTTGGCACGGAAGTACTTGTAAAAAGCATTCACCTCCAGCGTGCCACCGCTCTTGCTGGCAACCAGAAACAGGGTCTTGGTCAAATCCAACGAGCGCTCCAAATTCAGCACCGTCGTCGGGTCGGTGGTGTCCAGCACATGCAGGCGGATTCCCCCACCCTCCCCCGTCGGAACGGGAGAGGGAGAGAACGTCGCCCGCAACACATCCGGCGCGAGGCTGCTGCCACCCATACCCAGCACCACCGCGTCCGTAAATCCGTCAGCTATCTTTTGATCGCGGTATGCGACCAGATCAGCAACTTGCGCCAGCATGGTGTCCGCCACGGGCAGCCAACCCAGGCGATTGTTCACCACCTTAATGTGCTCTGGCTCGGTCGTCCACAATGCCGCATCTCGGTCCCACACACGGCCCGCAGCCCGCATCTTCACCAGTTCATCCACAAAGCCCAGCGCAGCCTCGGCGTTGCTCACCTCGCCGCGCGCATGAATAGCACTGCGCTTGCTATCGATGCCACGCATCAACACATCAAACGCATCGGCGAAGAGCTTCACGCCATCGTCTTGCAACTTCTGCCAGGCGGCGGGCATATCCACCCCTACATCAGCTAGGCCAGCCATGGTGAGTTTGGCCTCATTCAGCCCGCTATGCAAAGTAGGCCCAACCACGCCGTGGTCTCTAAATGCCTTCAGCGTGGCGGGCGGCACCGTGTCCACGGTGTCTTTGCCGATGAGGCCCTCGACGTAGTACGTATCTTTGTAAGCTGGGTTCTTGGTGCCGGTGCTGGCCCACAACACGCGTTGCGGGCGCGCGCCCTTGCTCGCCAGCTCTTTGAACTGCGGCTCGCTAAAAATCTTTTCAAACGATTCGTAAGCCAGCTTGGCGTTGGCGATTGCAGCCTTGCCTTTCAACGCTTGCAGTGTCTCGCGTTGGCCCTCGTACTCGCTGCTGGCAATCTTCTCATCCAGCATCTTGTCCACCAACACATCTACGCGGCTGACAAAGAACGACGCCACCGAGGCGATGTTCAACGGTTGGCCTTTCTTGGCCCGTGCCAACAAGCCGCCTATAAACGCGCGGGCCACGGCCTCGTAACCATCCAACGAGAAAATGAGCGTGACGTTGATGTTGATCCCATCGCCAATCAGTGTCTCAATCGCAGGAATGCACTCTGGCGTGGCGGGCACTTTTATCATCAGGTTGCGGCGACCCACAGCTTTGAACAAGCGCCGCGCCTCGTCCACGGTGCCCTGTTCATCACGCGCCAGCAACGGCGAAACCTCCAGGCTGATGTAGCCATCCACGCCGTTGGTCTGCTCATAAATCGGCTCCAGCATATCGGCTGCCGATTGAATATCAGCGATGGCAAGGCTCTCGTAAATCGTGTTGACGTCTGCGCCTTCCTGTGTCAGCCGAATCATGTCCTCGTCGTAGTCGGCACTGCTGGTAATGGCCTTCTCAAAAATGGCCGGGTTCGAGGTGATGCCGAGGACGCCGGAATCGTCAATCAGCTTTTGCAATTCCCCGCTGGTAATAATGCTGCGCTGAATGTTGTCATACCAAAAGCTCTGGCCGTGTTTTTGAACGTCAACGTTTGGGTTACTCATAGTTTTTAGCTGTCAGCCATTAGCTATCAGCTATCAGCTATCAGCCTGAATCGGTGCAGCTCCAAGCTGACCGCTGATAACTGACTGCTGACAGCTAACTGCTAGTTACAAAATCCTGCTTCCATCCGCTCCACTTTCTCCAGCCGAGTGCTATACGGTGGAGTGCCCAGGAACGAGGCGGCGGCGAATTCTTTGGCGATGTCTGTGGCGAGTTCGATGCCGATGATGCGCGCACCGATGACCAACACATTCATGTCGTCGTGCTGCACACCCTGCCGCGCCGAATACGTATCGTGGCAAACGCTGGCGCGAATGCCGCGCATCTTGTTGGCAGCAATCGAGGCCCCCACCCCGCTGCCACACAGCACAATGCCGCGCTCGGCCTCGCCACGCTGCAAGGCCTCACCCACCAGCTTAGAAAAGTCGGGGTAGTCGGAACGCTTGTCATCGAACGCGCCGAGGTCGGTTATGTCGTAGCCAGCGGCCCGCAACCGCTCGACCAGAGGGCCTTTGAGCGCAAAACCGCCATGATCGCCTGCAATTGCTATTCGCATGTCACACCTATTTCAAGACCTAGATACACGCGAGTAATCTTAATCCCGCCCACCCATTTTCGCCATAGTGTGTGTTTCACACTGAATAAATTTTGGGCAGGATGACAGGATTAAACAAGATCAGAACTTTCATAAATCCTGTTTAATCCTGTCATGCTGTCTGAAAAACCTCAGAGAATC
>JAYTNY010000278.1:0-6118 GCA_043748055.1 Roseobacter sp. | reverse complement strand
TGCTTTGAATTGTGGTGTGAATTTCCTTCGCATTTTGTCTCTCTCTTTTCACCTCTAATTCTCGCTCCGGACTGTCGGATTTTTGGGGTCCACCTCAGGCGCTCGTCTCCGTTACACCCTCGACCGTGACTCCGATGCCTACAAACTTATCTACAACCAGCGCACCGCCGTCGAGCGCATCAACTCCCAAGCCAAAGCCCTCGGCATCGAGCGCCCCATTCTTCGCAACGGCAAAGCCATCGCCAACCAGAACACCCTCATCTACTTGCTCATCAATCTTCGCTTTTTGCACCGCCTCCGCTACCCAGATGATCCCCCTTGCTACTGACTTTGACTCCGCTTTCTCGCCCTTTATGAGAAAAACGGAACAAGTTGTTTGACTTGTTCCGCTTTTCTCAGCTTTCTACCGGAACAAGGTTTTCACTTGTCTATCCCTCTACAAAGGGACTGAAATCAATTTTGCTTTCGAGTTTAGTTGCAAGTTTTATGTGTTCATTGGCATCATCATCCCATTCGGGCTTAAAGTGGACAAGTTCGTTGCGCAGACCTATAAGAAGTTTGGCATCCTGATATGGATTCTTTCCGATTTCAAATAGGCTAACCCGATTCAATTTCAACGCAGTTTGATATTTATCAAGTGTCTTGTCACTCTTCTTGATTGCCTCCCAAAGCAATTCAAAAATCACGGCATCGCGATCTGGAAAGTAGATTTGATAATCTACAAAAACCTCGTTGATGTAGGCCTCCAATGCTGCTACCGACATGATGACTGATCCTGAAACATATCCAATGATGTCACTAAAGAATTCACCAAAAGGTTGATCCAGATTCTGGGCTTCTAATGCTTGTGCAGAACGGGCAAAACTAGCTGCTGCAAGCAAGTGTTGGTAAGCCAAATTCATTCGGACATTTGCCCGAGCAATTAAAGTCTGTGCGCCCTGAGTCATTGTCCCGCCCGCGTGAATTTCGTTCATGAGCCTTCCTTTTCTTCGTTCTTTTCCCCCTCCCCCTTCTTTTTCCGCCGCTTCAACAACTCACTCGCCGTCCCCGCCGCCGTCGTCACCGCTTGGGGCGATGTATCTTCTTCATGCTTGCCCAGCATCACCGCAGCGCTGGGTTTGGGTGCGGCGTCTTCCTCAAACTGCACGCGGGCTTGGGCCGAGAGCGCCTCGGGCCGCACGCGGGTCTTGGCGCGCATCAGTTGGCCCATGCGCCCGGTCTGCTCCAATGTAGGGGCTGGTCTGAGACCAGCCCCTACCCCAACACCCAACAACTTGCGCACGAGCGTGCTCGCGCTCACCGTGATGCGCCGCACACCCACATCAAACGGCAACAGCAGCGCGGCCAGCGCCAGCAAGAACGGGAACAAGTCGGTGCGCGATGCTGCTGCGGGCGCGTTCAACACAAACGCCTGGGCGGGCGTGGTCAATAGCTCGCCACCGCCCAGTGCCGCCCAGGCCTTCAACGCATCCTCGCCGCCCGTCCCCTGCGCATACTCGGATGAATACGGCTTCACCCACGCCACCGTCGTCTCACCTTGTCCCCCTGTCCCCGTGTCTCCTTGTCCCGCCACCTGCGGGCGAACTCTTACGAAATACGCCCCCGGCTGATCCAAAAACGTCTCCGCCTCAAAATGGCCCGGCGCGGTTTGCAACAGGCTCACCTCGCGGGTCTTGCCCTCGGCATCAATCACCGTCGCGGTTAATTTGGTGTCGGTGCTGGCGCTTTCAGGGTTGGGCAAATCGGCCTCGATCACTGTTTGCTCGCCACGTTGCACCACCCGCGCTTGCACCGCGCTGTTGCCGCGCTCCAAAATCGTCCACCTAATCGCTTGCGCCCAGAACTTGGGGAAGTCTTTCCAGGCCACCCAGCTCTTGGCCCAACGCCCGTTCGCATCCGAGGTGAACGCAGCGGCGCGGCCCAGGCCGTATTGCCAAGTCGCCAGCAATGGGTCTGTATCGTTCGCGCGCAAAATCACCTGCGCGGCGGGCTTGGCGGTGGTGGCTACATAGCCTTGCAGTTGCGGCAGCGCCTCTATGCCGCTGAGGATCGGGCTGCCGACACCGGCCTTCGGGAAGAATGGGGCTTCGATGATGTAGCTGCGTTGTGCCAGCGCGGTCTCCTCGGTAAAAATGGTCGGCAGGTTCGCGGCTTTATCCGTCAGGTGAAACCGCCCACCACCCAACTGCGCAATCGCCTTCAAAAACGGCACATCGCTGCCATCGCCAATCGCCACCACGGTCAGCGTCACATCGTTGGCCTTCATCTTCTTCACCAACTCGCGCGCACCTTCTTGCCGTTCGCTGTCGCTGCCGTCGGCCAGCAAAATAATAAATTTGGTCAGTTTGCTGCTTTTGTTGATGACTTTCTCAGCTTCGATCAACGACTCATAGATGTAGATGCCGCCACCGCCGGTGGCAATCTTCAGAATCTGTGGGATAAATTTGTTGCGCTCTGCGCCGGTAAACGGGCCAATCTTGTCCACCGGTTCGGTATCGAAAGCAATCACGGTCACTTCGTCGTCGTCGTTCACCAACTCGGCCACGCGGGCAGCAGCCTCGTCGGCCAGGCGCATCTTCACCACACCGTTTTCTTGCGCGCCCATGCTGCCGCTCTTGTCCATCACGATGACGATGCTGACCGACGGAAAGCGGCGCGGGTCTTTGATCTGCATCTCGACCGGCAGTGTCTCTTCCAACGGTGTCTTAAAGTAACCACCCACGCCATAGCTGTTGGGCCCCCCAATGGTTACGAGGCCGCCGCCAATATCGCGCACATAGCTTTGGATTGAGTACATGGCCCGCGTACTCAAATCGCGCGCAGGCACATTCACCAGCACCACGCTTTGGTAGCTCGCCAACGATTGAATCTCGGTGGGCATGGCGCGCGGCGAGACTTCGTCGTATTCAATCTCGGCAGCTTTCAGCGCGGCCTTCAGCGCCTCAGTCTCGGAGTTTGAGTTTGCGTTGGGAGTTTGTGCCACCAACAAAATCCTCGGCGGCCCGCCCACGATGACCGATGACGCCAGCGCATTGTTCTGCGGGCGAATGTCGTTCTCTGGCGCGAGTTGAACCCTGAATGATGTGAAGCCCGCCCGTGTCGCGTTGACGCGCAAGTTAAATTCGTTTTGCCCTTGCGTCAGGTTCACCGTTTGCTGCGAAACAATATCAGGCCCGGCAAATACGGTTAGCTGTGCGCGCATGGCCTGGTTGCTGCGCACTACCACTTGCAGCGGAATCACTTGGCCCGCGCTGGCGCGTTGCGGCGCATCAATGCGTTCGATGGCGGCATCGGCACCCTCCACACTGGGCAAGGTCACTGCATCTAAACGTGCATTCGTGGCGCGCACCAAGCGGGCGGCGCTGTCGCCATCGCCCACGGTTTGCTTGCCATCGCTCAGCAACACCAGTCGCTTGGCCGCCCCGTCCGGCAACAACGAGAGGCCCAACCGAATCGCGCCCTCGATGTTCGTGGCGCTGCTACGAATGGTCGTGCCCAGCGGCGCAAGGTCGCGGGCAAAGCTCATGCTGCGCTCAATGGCCGCATCCGCCCCAAAAACCACCACGGCGGCGTTGTCGTTGCCATCTAATCTCATGCTGCGCAACGCCTCGCGCACAAACTGCTGGGCCTTATCCCGCCCATCCGCGCCCACGCTGTCGCTGGCGTCAATCAAAAAAGCCACCGCTAGCTTGTTGGTCACGCGCACGGCCTGCATGCCCGCCAACGCCAAGACGACGGAAGCCAGCAACAGGCAACGAACCACCAGAGAGAATATTGCCTGAGCGGAGAGATTAGAGATAAGCGATTGAAGATTCTTCTGACCTCTGTCTTCTGTCTTCTGTCTCCTCTTCCGAAGCCTCGGCAACGCAATCCAAATGCTGAGCGGGATGAGCAGCAGCAGAATTAAAAAGATCGGTTGGGTGAAGGAGATGGCAGCAGGCACAGGCAGGACTATATAACAGTTGGAGATGAGATGAAGCCGATAGGAATTGGCTATTTGCAAATAGCCAATAGCCAATTTCTTACTAAACTCCCACCCATGAAACTCAACATCTACAAATCGCTGTGGGGCATGCCCGGGGCGCTGGAGGAGCAACTGCGGCAGATTGCCGATGCAGGTTACGACGGCATCGAAGTGCCGATGCCCGCACCAGAGAACGAGGCCCGCTTTCGGAAGCTGCTGAGGCACTACAAGCTGGATTACATCCCCATGGCAATTACGACAGGCGAGAACGTGGACGAACACCTGCGCACGCTGCAAGCCGAGTTGAAGCGGGCCATGACCTTCAAGCCCAGCCTCATCAACGTGCAAGGCTCGAAGGATTATTACTGGTATGACGAGCAAGTGCACTTCTTCGAGCAAGCGCTGGCGCTGGCGCAGCCGATGGAGCGCGCCGGTGTGCCAGTGTTGCACGAGACGCATCGCACGCGTGCGTTATACGCGCCCAACGTCACCGGGCGGCTGCTGCGGCTGTTCCCCGAACTCAAGCTCACCTCGGACCTCAGCCATTGGTGCGTGGTGTGCGAGAGCCTGCTGGACGACCAGCAGGAAGATTTGGCATTGGCCTGTGCGCGCACACATCACATTCACGCACGGGTCGGTTACGAGGGTGGCGCACAAGTGCCCGATCCTCGCGCACCCGAATGGGCCGCACACGTAGCCAAACACGAGGCTTGGTGGAAAGCCACGCTGGCGACACAGAAGAAAGCCAGGCGCGAGGTGATGACGGTGACGGTGGAGTACGGGGCGCATTACTACATGCACACGCTGCCCTACACGCAGCAACCTGTGGCCAACGTGTGGGATGTGAACTTGTGGATGGCCGAGCGGGCGCGCAAGTGGGTGAAGTAGAGACGCGTGCAGACCTGTCAGGTAGCACAGGTAGAACGTAGTTGAGTTAGGGCGTACCTGCGCTACCTGACAGGTCTGAGGTACGCTCAAGCAACTTCTCATACACGCCCAACAACTGCTCTGCTGCGCGCTGCCAGGTAAACGTTTTGGCGCGTTCGAGGCCGCGTGCAATGGCTTGCGCCCGCCATGCTTCGTCGTTCATAGCAGTGTTGAGGGCGCTCGCCAGCGCATCAATATCGCGCGGGTTCACGGTCAGCCCCGCATCGCCCACCACTTCGGGCAAAGATGATGTATTGGATGTGACCACCGGCACGCCGCAGGCCATCGCCTCCAGCGGCGGCAAACCAAAGCCTTCGTAGAACGAGGGAAACGCGAACACTGCCGCTGCGCGATACAACGCGGGCAAATCTTCATCGTCGGCATAGCCAATAAACTTCACCCGTTCGTTCAGCCCCAGACGCTGCACCTCACGCATCACCTCGTCATACAGCCAGCCTTTGCCGCCACTGATGACAAGCGAGAAGCGAGAATCGAGAAGCGGTAAGCGGGCAAAGGCGCGCACAAGGCCCAAATGATTTTTGCGCGGCTGCAGGGTGCCGACAGTCAAAACAAATGGCGCATCACCCAGCTTATATTTGTTGCGTATCTTGTTGGCTTCCTCAATCTGAAATCTGAAATCTGAAATCTGAAATCTCTGACTCACCCCGCTGTGAATCGTCGTAATTTTCTCCGGCGCAATGCCATACAGCTCGGTGAGATCGTGCGCGGTGGCGTGCGAATCGGCAATGATGTGGCTGGCGCGGCGGGCCGAGGCGGGCACCACTTTCCTCAAGAACGCCAACAGCGTGGGCACGGCGCTACCGGGGTCGCGCTCAAAGCTGAGATCGTGAACGGTGAGCACAGTCCTGGTGTTGGGCAGTGTGGGCGGCAACACAAAATCGGTGGCGTGATACAGATCGCAAGGGCCAGCAAACCACTGCACGGGTAACGGCAGGTTGGCCTTGAACCACAGGCGGTGGAACCAACGATCCGAAAGAAGTGACGAGTGTCGAATGGCGAGTGTCGAATTCGACATTCGCACCTCGCCATTTGCCCGGCCCATTGCAAACAGCTTGAACTGATGTGGCGCGTTTAGCGCCAGCAACGCATGAATAAGTTCGCGGGTAAGGCGACCAATGCCCGCGCTTTGGCGAATGGCAGGGGTGTAATCGAGGGTGATGCGGGGCATGAGCCTTGAGCCGTGAGCTTTGAGCCGTGAGCGCTCAC
>JAYTNY010000277.1:0-9357 GCA_043748055.1 Roseobacter sp. | reverse complement strand
CGGTGGCGCGAACAGTTGAGCGGTGGAGCCAAACCGGTCGGCAATGCCTGCTGCGTTGAAGTGCAAAACCAACTGAGACGGAACGGCGGGATAGCGTCCGAGGCTTATCCCAAACGTAAGTAAGTTTATCGCAAGACCTAGAATTAGCAAAGACGCGGCGGCGCGGTCTTTCCATAACGCTGCATCCAGCAAGGGCGGGGCCAGAGTTGAGGCAGTCACCTTCTGGGTAGGTTTTAAGTCAGCCTGGCCCTGGAAGGTTTGCTCAAACAATTCCGAGTCGTACGGCGAGATGCCGAAGCTGCCCTGCGAGGTGACCAACACATACTGCTCGGCCAGGGGGGCGGTGGCGTAAAAGCGGATGGGGCCGATATCGGACTGGGAACCGACACCCACCCACCAGCCGCCAAACGGCAACCGTTGCACTTTGCCGCCTTTTGCCCAGTTGATGGCGCTGCCTTTGACCAGCCGCAGCACCTCGGACATGGGCACGATGTGGCGGGCCGCACCTACCCGAATGACGAAAGCGTTCCGGTCAACGGCATAGCTCAAGTTTAGCAATTCGTACAGCTTAAAGCCTAAGTAGCCTGCAAGTGCCATCAGCCCCACCCCGCCCGCGCCCAAAAAGAAGGTGAGCAAGGTGACGGGCAGCCAAAACGCCGCAACGAGAAGCGCGATGGCGGCCAGGGCGCACACCACAATGGCAATCACGCCCGCCGAGAAGGCTTGGCGCGAGTCGGTTTCAAAGATGGTCATACGAAGTCAAAAGTCTTAAGTCCTGCATCATAACGCGACGGAGCTGCCTAAAAGCAAAACACGAAGAAGCGAAGGAGCGAAGAAGAAAAGGTTTTTATTTCTTCGCTTCTTCGCTTTTTCGCTTCTTCGTGTTCAAAACCAGATGGACTTATGCTTTTGCCTCGGCCAGCGCTTGTTGCCTCACGTTTTGCGAGATGCCATCCATCGCCTCTGCGGGCGTTTTGTTGCTGAGGCGGCGGAAGACGTAGAGATACAGATCGCGCAGGATGGCGGTGGCGGGCGCGGCGAGAATAACGCCGGGCAAGCCAAACACACTGCCAAAGACAATGAGCGCGACGGTAAGAATAGCCGGATGCACCCCCACGCTATCGCCGATGATGCGCGGGACAAGCAAATTATTTTCGAGCTGCTGAATGACGACGATGAGGATTAAGACGGCGATGCCAGTGGGCACACCGCCGATGTAGAAGGCGATGATGACGGCGGGCGTGCCGCCCAGAATTGCGCCGATCATGGGGATGAGTTCGCAGATGCCCGCCCAGATGGCGAGCAGCAGGATGTAGTCGATCTCGAAGCCAGGAATTAGATCGATGATGGCCAGGCCGATGCCGACAGCGAAGCCAATAATGAGGCCGAGCGTAAGTTGCCCGCGAATGTAGGCGCTGAGCGAACGGTCAATGAGGCCCCAGGCGTTCCAAAAATCGGGCCGAATTTTGTAGTGCAGCAGGCGGTTGACGAAAACGTGGGCCTTGCGTTGGTCGTTGAGGACGTAGAACAGCCAGATCGGAATAATGAGCAGGCCGACGATGAACGAGATAAGGCCGACCACTTGCGAGAGCTGGTTGAACAAGAAGCTGAGCGCGCTCTGCACATAGCTGCTGATGTTGGTTTGAACGGTTTGCAACGCTGTGCGCACAGCGTTGTCTATGGGTGTCTTTACGTTCTCCGGCACGTTATTTCTGTAGGCTTCCAACAGGTCGTTAAAAATGCCTTGCAGACGTTCGGTGTCGGGGATGGCGTTGATGAGGCGCTGGGTTTGCGTAACCAATGGCGGCACGATGACCAGCACGAAGCCGATGACGGCTGCGGCGGCAATCAGATAAACCAGCAAGATGGATAGCCAGCGCGGCAGGCGTTTGTTTAGAAAATTAACGGACGGAGAGAGCAAGTACAACAACACCAGCCCAATCAAAAAGGGTGTGAGCGAGGCCCATGCGGTTGAGACCAACGCGACGATGGCAGCGACGGCCAACCCTACCCAGACGTAGCGTGCGATGCGTAAATTGCGCTGGGTTGTGCTGCTGGGTGCGGGCTGTGGATTAGGCTCGTGTGTGGCGTCAGTCTTCTTGCTCATCGACAGCAATTGTAGGGCTTGGTGGTTATAACCTTTGGATTCCAGGCTTTAACTCGGCTACACGGTTACTGCCGAGCGCACGCCACTAACCGGCTGAAGCCTGGAATCCAGCATCACTCTGTGGCGTCATCTTCTTTAACCTGAGCTAGATACAATCTGCGATGCAATGACGACAACCAAGGTTATTTTTAACGGACGAATTTTGCTGCTGGGCTGCGGCGCGGTCTCGCAATGTTTGCAGCCGCTGCTGCTGCGGCACTTCGAGATGGATTTCTCCAAGCTCACGATCATGGACTTTGAGGACAACCGTGCGCGTGCTAAAGAGGCCTTAGACGCGGGCGCACAGTATGTGCAGGAATACATTACGCCCTACAACTACGCCAAGATTCTGAGCAAGTTTGTAGGCCCAGGCGATATTTTGATTGACCTGGCCTGGAGCATTGAAACGCTGGATTTGATGGTGTGGTGCCACGATAACAACGTGCGCTACATCAACACCAGCGTGGAGCTTTGGGATGCCTATGCCGGTGCCGCCGACCAATCTCCCGCCGAGCGCACGCTGTATGTGCGGCACATGGCCTTGCGCAAGCAGGCCAAAAAGTGGCGCGAACCCTGGGCCACCTTTGTGGTGGAGCATGGCGCGAACCCCGGCCTGGTAAGCCACTGGACAAAAGTGGCGTTGGAAGATTTGACTAACACGATGCTCAAGCACCGCATCGAGCGCAACCGTGGCGACCAGTTGGAACGCTGTTTGGAGGCGGGCGATTACCCCGGCATGGCGATGTTGACCGGCACGAAGGTCATTCACATTAGCGAGCGCGACACGCAAATTAGCAGCAGGCCCAAAGAGGTGAACGAGTTTGTGAATACCTGGTCTGTCGCAGGCTTATTTGAGGAAGGTATTGCGCCTGCCGAGATGGGCTGGGGCACCCACGAACGCCGCTTGCCGCAGGGCGCACAGGTGCATAGCTACGGGCCGTGCAACCAAATTTGCCTAAGCCAGATGGGCATTAACACGCTGGTGCGCAGTTGGGTGCCAACGAGTGGCGAGATTTACGGCATGGTGATTCGGCACGGCGAGGCCTTTACGATTACCGACAGCCTGACGGTGTGGGAGGACGAGAAACCGATCTATCGGCCCACTGTGCATTATGCATATTTGCCCACGGATGCTGCCATTGCCAGCCTGCTGGAATTGCGCATGCGCAACTATGATCAGCAGCCCAGACAGCGCATCATGAACGACGAGATTATTAGCGGCATGGATGAACTGGGTGTGCTGTTGTTGGGTCACGATATGACCGGCTGGTGGGCTGGGTCGCAACTCACCATCGATCAAGCGCGCCAATTGGTGCCCCATCAAAGTGCCACCACGGTGCAAGTGGCCGCCAGCCTGTTGGGCGCATTGTTTTGGATGATAAGCAACCCCAACAAAGGCCTGTGCGTGCCGGATGATTTGCCGCACCGCGAGATTCTGGCAGTGGCGAACCCGTATCTTGGCCCGTGCCCCAGCCTGCAAACCGATTGGACGCCGTTGGAGAACTGGAATAACTTGTACGAGAAGTTCGGCAAGCCACGCCCGCCCAACGAGGACTTGTGGCAGTTTGAGACGTTCTTGGTCTGATTTTTTGAACCACAAAGACACGAAGAGCACAAAGAAAAGAACTTCATGCATTCTTCGTGTTCTTTGTGTCTTTGTGGTTAAACATTGGCTATGTCCGACACAAAACTAACTGGCCTGGAATTTACGGGCAACTGGATTGGCGAAACGATGGGCCTGACCGGAGTAGAAAGCCGCGCCCACTTGTGGGAGATTAAGCGCAGCAACGACACGCTGATTATTGGCACGCGCTGGGAGGGCGAGCCAGTGCAGAGCGGCTACTTCTCCGCCAAAGTGCCGTTGGATTCACCGAGTTTTGAGATTCACACCAACAGCCATGTTTTCACGGCCACGCTGGTGGATTCGCAACACTTTATTATTCGAGACTGGGACACCAATGACATTCGTGGCGACAAAGGTCGACACTACGACGTGGTGTTTTCTCGGCATGGGCTGGCTGAGTTGAACGCGCAGGAAGCCTGGGAAAAACATAAAGCCAAGTTGCCCAAAGCCAAGAAGCAACCCAAGCGCAAAGCGCCAACCAGTGTGGCTGGCAAGCTCATCAAAAAAGCGAAAAACAAATAACCCCCGACCCCTAAAGGGGAGTCGTTGAGTCTCTTCATATGCTCTTCAATCTGTAAAGAATGATGAACTACGAGAAAAATTCAAGGACTCCCCTTCAGGGGTCGGGGATTCCGTAATTACTTGCTTGAGCCACGAATGCGCAAGCCCAGCAGCACCATGGCGCTGCCGCACAAGGCTGCTGCCGACAAGCTGGAGATCAAGCCATAGGCATCCAGAACAAAAGGTGCCGACACATCGTTGGCAGTGGCCGCATGGGCAGGCGAGACCAGCAACAGGGCGATGGTGAGGCAAACGAGGCCGAGGCCAATGGTGACGAGGCTGAAGACGGCGATTGTGGTGGCAGTGAGTCTCATGGTGGGTTTCCCTTTTTGTATTTGAATGACTAAACGTGCAAACAGCTAGGTTTTGTGTATTCATAGTCGCACAAGTGTGGCTTGTGCTGCACGCAAAATCGCCACTAAATTGCCGACAACCCTACGTTTTGTAATAGTTCATCCAAAATAACGAGAAGCCCAGCCAGATGACTGGGAAAAGACACAAGGGCGGCCAGATGAGAATTCACCTGGCCGCCCTTGCCTATTGGGTGCGTGCTGCGATGTTATTTTTTGACCTCGATGGGCACCGTAGCTGCCGAATCGGACTTAGGTTTCACCAGCGCCATCCCCACCAAACTGCCCACCATCAGCATGATGACGGCGGCGATGCCATAAACGAAGACTGTGTTATCCATGCACCTACGATAAACCTATCGATATCATTCGCACATCCGAAGAAAGGCTTAGATACACACCCACTCAAGGCCTAAATTAGCGCACCACCAGCGGCAGGAACACGCGGCTGGGGCCAGCTTGCGGCTGATCCGGCGTGCCGGTAGTCGCCGGGCCGTATTCGTTAATGCGGCCTGAGGTTTCGATCTCTTGCAGCCAGTAGGTGTAGGCCCCATCGGGCTGGGCGGTCGCATCCAGCCATTCGTAGCTGGCCCCGGTTGTGCCTTTGGCGGGAATGAGTTCATCCGTCACGCGAGTTGCATCTGCGCGCTGGCCGGTGGCGCTGCGGTAAAGCGCAAAGCCAAACGTGTTCACCTCAGCCCCAGTGGCCCAAGCCACCTGCACCCCACTCACAACACCTGATGTGCGCCGCGCCGTAAAGCGCAGCAACTGAATGGCTGATGGCAAATAGACATGGATCACCGGGTTGCTTTGGGTTGGGGTCAGCAAGTCTCCGCCTAGCACGGCCACATTGGTGATGGGGTGCGTGCCGGTGCTGACGCCCACAACCACCACCGCGAACTGCGCCGTAAACACGGCCCCCACCGCCAACGACGGCACGCGCCACACAAACGGGTTGCTGCTGCTGGGCACAGGCTGCGCCGTGTTCGCCACGTAGCCGGTGTTCAAAGGCACACTGTCGGTCAGGATTAGGTTGGTCGCCGTCACCGCGCCTGTGTTGGTCGCTACCAGCGTGTAGGTGATGCGATCCCCAACGCGCACGCTGGCCCCTGCGGGTGGGGCGGCGCTCTTGGCAAGGGCTATGCGCGGCAGGCCATCCACTGGCACAGAGACCACAAACGTATTGTCCTCTGGCGTGGCGTCCACCTCGCTGCTGCCCACCACAATCACGATGTCCGACACGGTTGTGCCGGGCGGCAAGATGGGCAATGTCACCGGCACCGTCACGGTCACGCTGGTGCCGGGGGGAATATCGCCGATGGGGAAGACGATGACTTCGCCGTTGGGTAGCGTGATCGTAATCACCCCGCCGGTGGCCGTAATGTTGCCGCTGTTGCTGATTGGGATGGTGATGGTTAAGACGCCACCCGGCGGCGTGGGCGTAACAGGTAGCGTGGGCGTAACGACGGCGAGCGAGGCCGAGTTAATGCGCACCTCTGCCGAGCTGGTGTTGTTGCTCAGGTTCAACTCCGGCAACGGGCTAGTAACAACAGCCGTATTCGTCATCACCCGGCTGCCCGCGTAGTTGGCACGGGCGGTCATCGTGTAGCTGCGCGTCTCACCTGCGCGGATGCCATCCACCCACACCACCGGGTTTGGCCCGGCATACCCCGGCGAGGCAGTCACCAGCGTAAAGCCAGGCGGCAACGTATCTAATACGCGCAGGCCTTGCGCAAATGAGTAGCTCTTCGGGCCTTGCGGTGTCCTCAGCGTCAACGTCCAGCCACGCAGCGCGCCGCCCACGTCGTTATCCTGGTCGTCATAGATAAACAGCTTCCACTCGCCCTTCGCACTCGTGCCTTTGAAGGCCGAGAGTACCTCGCCATACGGGCGTGCAGGCGCGGGCGCAGGCAGCGTTTCCACGTTGTCGTTGCCCACATAATCTGTGGGCGCGTAGGCACCCGATTGAACCAAGTCAATATCCGGCAGCGCAGGCGCGCCATCGTGGAAGTTCAGCGAGACGTTGCTGACCGGATGAATGCCGCCCGCGTCGGACATGAGCAACACGCGCTGGCCGTTTGGCCCCACCAGCAACACGTCCAGGTCGGCGGCAAAGCCATGCGTCAGCGCGGCCAGCGTCACGGTAATGTCGCTGATCTGCACATCGTCGGCCACAACAATGCTGGCGGGGTAGGGCTGGGCCGGGCCGATGGTGTTCGCCAATTCGCCGGGAATGGTGATCGGCTCCGGCGCGGCGATATCGCTGGGGCCAGGGTTGCTGACCACCAGCGTAAAGGTAACCAGGCCGCCGTTTGTTACCACGCTCGGCTCCACGCTTTTGCGGATGTTGAGATCGGTTCCAAACACCACCGGCGTAGTCACGGCGCTTTGTGCGTTCAAGCCGCTGGCGTCGGTTATTACTGCGGTGTTCACCAACAACGTGCCGCTGGGAACCGCCGACGGCACGCTGACCACGACGGTGATGACGCCACTGTGGGGCGGGTTTACTGAGTCAAGTTGCCAGAGCAGGGTGTTGGCGGATTGGCTATTGGCTATTGGTGTGGCTGCGATGAGCGTCACGCCTACGGGCAGCACATCAGCAATCGTCACATCCGACGCAGGCTCGTTGCCACTGATGGCGTACGCGAGGGTGTAAGTGACCCGACCACCCGCGACCACAAAGGCGGGTTCGGCCGTTTTTGTCATATGCAGCGCGTGTCCACTGCCGACAACGTCCGTCACCGTTGCGGTGGGCGTCAGAATCTTGCTGCTTCTGGTGATGTTTACGGTGTTCACAATTTGGGTGCCACTGATGAGAGGCTGTGATGCTGTGATGCTGTAAGTGAATGTGACTTGCGAGTGAGCGCTGACGGTGATGCCGCTCGCATTGAAACTTGCGCCTGTGGTGTTGGCGGGCAGCGAGTCGCTCAGCACCACGCCCACCGCATCCGCATCGCCCGCATTGCTGATGACGATTGTGTAGGTGATGCGCTGGCCGGGTTGCACCACGCCACTGGTGCTGCTGGTTTTGCTTACGCTCAGCACAGGCTGCGTAATGCGCAAGGCCGCCGTGTCCTTCACACTTAGCACGCTGCTGCCGGTGAACTGGCCTGTGGCCGTCACCGCGTTCACCGTTGTTAAGCCGTTCGTAGGTTGCAGCGCCGTAAACGTCACGATCACGCTGGCGCGCGCGTCAATAGCAATCGACCCCACATTGTTCCAAGCCAGTTGGCCCGCATTGTTCACATCCGGCACCCGTGAGGCCGAGACGAATTGCAAATAGGTCGCGTCAAACATGTCGGTCAGCGCCACGCTGGCCAAAGCCGATGCGCCGTTGTTGTAAACAGTCAGCGTATAGCTCACCCACTCGCCCACCACCACCGGGTTGCGCGCCACAGTTTTGCTCACACCCAAGTCCAGCTTGGGGTTGGTGGTGCGGGCGGTGTCGTTGCTGGTGTTGGTCTGCGGTGTGGTCGTTTTGATGGCGACTGAGTTGATCAGAATCGCATCTAGGCCGGTCGCGGCGTCGGCGGTCATCGTAAACACAATTTGGCCGCTGGTGTTTGGGGGCAGGTCGCCGAGCAGCCACGCCACGCTCATCATCGATGCCGACGTCAATGTGGTCGTCGACGTCGACGAATACACAAACGGCTCGGCTGCCCGCGCCCCGCTTGGCAGCACATCCACCAAGCTCACCTCGCGCGCAAGCGCATCGCCCGCATTGCCGAACGTAATCGTCCACGTCAGCACCTCGCCCGCCAACACGGGCGCAGTGGGCGAGACCTCTTTGCGCACAAACACATCGGCATAGGTTACGCGCGTGCTGCTGCGGGCGGTGTTGTTGAGGGGGTTCGCGTCGGGCGTGGTCGTCGTGATCGTCGCTTCGTTCGTAACCACCATGCCTGCATCCAAATTCACGGTAGCCGTAAACACTACTTGGCCGCTTGCGCCCGCCGCCAGCGTGCCGATGTTGAACACCAGCGTGTTGCCATTCAGCGTCGGCGCTACATTCGGCACTGCCGAGACAATGCCGCCATACGTCACACTGCTGGGCAACGGATCGTCAATCACCACGTTCTGCGCATCGCTAGGGCCAGCGTTGGTGAACGCCAGCGTAAACGTCAGCGTCTCGCCCGCCACCAACGGGTCTGGCCCAGCAAACTTGCCGATGAAAGGATCGCTGAGCGCTAACACCGGCGTGGTGACGGCTGCCGTGTCGGTAATGCCACCATTGCTGTCGGTAATGTTAACGATGTTGCCGAGCAGTGTTCCAGTGGGAATGTTGGCAGGCACGAGAACAGTAATTAGTAATTGGTTATTAGTAATTAGTGATTGCGTGCCCAGATTCCAGATCAGTTGTTGGCCGATTTTGTTTGTAACCATTGGCACTGCCGAAATCAACGTTGTGCTGGCGGGCAGGGTGTCCACAATCGTCACATCTTGCGCGGCCTCGGTGCCAGTAAGGGTGTAGGCGATGGTGTAGGTGAGGCGCGTGCCCGCGATGACCGTGGCCTGGCCCGCCGACTTGCTGATGGATAACGCGTGGTTGCTGGCGATGGTTATTGTGGCGCTGCTCGTTGCGCTTAGGTTAGAAGAGTCTGTGATGATGGCGTTGTTGACAAATGCTGTGCCATTGGCAATAGACGAGTTAGGTAACTGAGCAATGAGGGTTACGG
>JAYTNY010000276.1:0-5293 GCA_043748055.1 Roseobacter sp. | reverse complement strand
CTTTAGGGGTCGGGGATCATAGGCGCAACATGAATACCAATTCAGCAGCTTGAATTACAACTTCTCGCCCACCACCATCAACCCGCCGCCGCTGTCCTTCACCTGCGCGTTGTAAAAAGGCCGCAAATCTTTCAACCAACGGTTGACAATCACCCGCTTCATCACTTTCTGGTAGCCCAGCGGGCGTAAACGCGGCGAGGCCAACAGGTTAAACAGTGACCGCCCACCGATGTTGTAATCCTGGTTCATACGATCCCACTGCTGTTCAGTTTCTGGCGAAATATAGTAACGCGCCTCAATCAACTTCAGGCCCACTCCGGCATATAGTTTTCGCCACTGGTCGGGCGTGTGGTAGTGGTGATGGGCCAACAACTTATCAATCTTCACCGAGTAAGCCGCCGCCGCAGCCGGGTTGGCCGCATTTGTCACCCCAAACAACAGGCTGCGGAACTTGTCGCTGGGCACCGTCAAAATCAACTTGCCACCAGGCTGCAGCACGCGGCTTAATTCCGGCAGCACGTTTTGGGGGTCGGGGATGTGCTCTACAACCGAGTTGGAGTACACGCTGCCAAAGCTGCCAGTCTTGTAGGGCAACGCATGCCCATCCGCAAACTGCACACCATGTTGGTATACGCCGCTGTCACGCGCACCGGGCAGCTCACCCTTCGCAATGTCGTTGCCAAAAATGTGGGCCTGTTTACCAAAGATGGCCTCGGTATACAGCCCATCGCCACAACCAAAATCCAACATCGGCGCAGGGAATTTCAGCGTCGCCAACGTCCGCGCCTCAATGCTGCGCCACAACGCCACCGGCGGCGCAAACCAGTAGCGGTTCAGAAAATCCGCCAAGTAGTCTTTGTTGCGATACACGTCAAGAACATCGGCAGTGTTACTAACATCGGCGAGATCGGTGAGCTGAGTGGACATCGCAATGGATTATAGCGATCACACACTTGCTAACCCCAACTCTATAATCTACCCAGCATGATCTTCCTCAAACTCGGCGGCTCGCTCATCACCGATAAAACGCAAGAAAACACCCCTCGCCTCCCCGTCCTCCATCGCCTCACTCACGAAATCGCCCAATCCCTAATCCCCAATCCCCAATCTCTTCTGCTCGGCCACGGTAGCGGCAGCTTTGGCCACGCCGCCGCTAAAAAATATGGCACGCGCCAGGGCGTGAGCGACGCCGCAGGCTGGCGTGGCTTCGCCGATGTGTCGGTTGCAGCAGCGCGTCTCAACCGCATCGTGGCCGATAGCCTGCACAACGCAGGCCTGCCCGTCATCAGCGTGTTGCCGTCGGCGTCTGTAGTATGTGTGGATGGCGTAATCAAAAGCATGGACACGCGTCTCATCAACACGGCGCTGGCGCAAAGGCTAACGCCGCTCGTCATGGGCGATGTCGCACTCGATACCGTTCGCGGCGGCACCATCGTCTCCACCGAGGAAGTCTTCGCCTACCTCAGCCAACACCTGCCTGTTACACGCATTTTGTTGGCGGGCGAAACGGAGGGCGTTTATCAGCGCTATTTGCCCGATGCTCCTGGCCCAATCATCTCCAACATCACGCCGCAAAATTGGGCCGAGATCAGCAGCGGCATCGGTGGCTCTCGCGGGGCCGATGTGACCGGCGGCATGGCGAGCAAGGTGCTGGATATGGTGAGGTTGGTGCAAGCCCATCCCAATATCACCGTGCAAATCTTCTCTGGCCTTGTCGCAGGCAACGTTGCTCGTGCGCTGGCGGGCGAACGTGTTGGCACAAGCATCTCCGCAAACTTGATCTAGCGCCTAAAGCGCTCTGAGCGCTTTAGGCGCTACCACCCCTCCGCAACCTCTTTGCAAATGTTTCGTGAAAGCCACTTGACGATTAGAACGAGTGTTCTATATACTCTGCCTCTCAAGAACACTTGTTCTATTTGTTCGGTTTGTTCTAGTTATCCATATTTTGCAAAGGAGGCATGGCGATGTATAAAAAACTCAACCAGACCGCAGAACGCATCGAGGCGGTGCTGCGAGACCGGCGCGCACCCGCAGCCGTGGTCGGCGGCAAAGTGCTGCCCGGCTTTGTCGAGATGTTGTTGCAGCCTGCCCCGGGCACAAAAGTGAACCAGGTTAAAGCACTGCAGGCCGATATTGCGCTGGCGTTGGGCAACGCCAATGTGCGCGTGTCCCAAAGCGGCGCGCACCTCGCCGTGCAAATCCCTAGCGAGACGCGCCGCCCGGTGCATCTGTCCACCCTCATGTCCAGCTTGGACAAGCTGCCGCTCGACACGGCCATTTTGGGTTTGGCCGAAGATGGCGCGCCGCTGATGGCGAAGCTGTCTTCGGCCGATGTGGCGCATGTGTTGGTGGCGGGCACCACCGGCTCGGGCAAAACCTCGTTGGCGCAAACCATGCTGGTGAGCTTGGCCACCGGCAACCGCCCCCACAAGCTGGGCTTTGTGGTGATTGACCCGAAGGCCAATATGCTCTCGCCGTTCTTGCGCGTCATCGAAAAGCATTTGTTGCTGCCGGTGGCACGCGGGCCAGAGCAAGCCATCGAACACCTGCACAAAGTGGTGCAAGCCATGGAGCAACGCAATGACGGCTCACAAAGCGGCCCACGCGTGGTGATGTATGTAGATGAGCTTGCCGACCTGTGCATGGCAGGCGGCAACCCAGTTGTGGAGATGCTGACACGCATTGCGCAGCGCGGGCGTGGCGTGGGCATTCACTTGGTGGCTTGCACCCAAAAGCCAAGTTCGGCAGTGATTGGGCCGCTGCTGGGCTCCAACCTGCCGCTTCGGCTGGTGGGTCGCATGGTCTCGGCCACTGATGCGCGGGTGGCGACAGGTATCCCAGCCTCCGGCGCAGAAAAGCTGCTGGGCAATGGCGACTTTATCGCCGTGACGGCAGGGACGACGATTCGCTTTCAAGCCGCGCTGCCCAAATAATTCGATTTGGGAAAAGGAGTCGAGGCTTTAGCCGGTTAGTGACTCCGCTTCGGCTCAGTAACATGGTTGAGTGACTAACTCACGTTACGTAGCAGCAAAAAAATAATGTAAAGCATCCTGAGCGTAGGCTGGCTTGGTACTGTTGATGAACGTGTTGCGCACCTGCCAGCCGTAGTCGAAGGACGCGTTCACGGCTGAGATTTTCCAGCCAAACTCCACCTAGAACGCCCCTTCGACTGCGTGTGCATTTTCTTTTGAGTGCTACACATAGGCTACAGGCACGCTTCGCTCAGGATGCTCTCTTGTGTTGTTAGATTACTGCGTAAGGTGAGTTACTAACCAGCTAAAGCCTCGACTCCCTCTCAGCAAAACAATCACTCGCAGACCTGTGTCTCGCCGCGCTTCGGCATCACCACATTCTTCACGCCTAAATCGTGAATGCCGCCCATCAACGCTTTCATCGGTTCAACCTCGCCATGCACCAAATACACGCCGCGTAAGTTTTTGGCTTGCGGCTTGACCCAGGCCAGCAAATCGTTTCTATCCGCGTGGCCGCTAAAGGCCTCGATGCGGCGCACCTCGGCGCGCGGTTTGAACTCATCACCCAGAATTCGGACATAAGCATCGCCATCCAAAATGCGGCGGCCCAGCGTGTGCTGCGCCTGAAAGCTTACAAACAGCACCATGTTCTTTGGGTCTTCGATGTAGTTGCGCAGATGATGCAGGATGCGCCCGTTCTCGCACATGCCGCTGGCGCTGATGATGATGGCTGGGCCTTCAACGCGATTGATTGCCTTAGATCGCTCCACCGTGCGGGTGTACTCCACCCGCTGGAAACCAAACGCGTCGCCGTCCGGGTCGCGCATCAGCAATTGGCTGGTCTCGGCATCGTAACATTCCGGGTGCGTCCTAAACGCCTCGGTCACGTTAATCGCCAGCGGGCTATCTACAAACACCGGGATGCTCGGCAAGCGCCCTTGTAGCGTCAGCTCGTTCAGGTAATACACAATTTCTTGGGTACGGCCCACCGCAAATGCCGGAATGATTAACTTGCCGCCGCGCCGCACAATGTCGTTCACGGCACGTTGCAAATCCGGCAACGCGTTCGTTACCGAGTCGTGCAGCCGATCGCCATACGTGCTCTCAATAATCAGGTAGTCCGCTTCCGGCATCGGTGCTGGGTCTCGCAGGATGGGCAACCCGACGCGGCCCAGATCGCCACTGAAGCACAAGCGCGTGGTCTTGTTGCCCTCGCGCAACTCCAGCAACTCCCACGCCGAACCCAGCATATGGCCCGCATCGCCAAACGTCACAGTCGCGTTGTCGTCAATTCTGATGGCGCGGCCATAGTCGTGGCTTTCAAATTGGGTCAACGCGCGCTCGGCATCGCGCATGGTGTAAATCGGCTCAACCGGCGCAGGGTTCTTGTCGTGTCGGTTTAAGAACGAGACATCGTCCTCTTGAATCTTGGCCGAATCGCGCAACATCACCGCACACAAATCGCGCGTGGCGTGGGTGCAAATAATTCGGCCATCAAAGCCGCTCTTGGACAAATTAGGGATGTTGCCGCTGTGGTCAATATGCCCGTGCGAGAGCACCATTGTGTCCACGTTACCTGCGGCAAATGGCAGCTTTTGGTTGATGGCGTACGCCTCGGCACGTTTACCTTGATACATGCCACAGTCCAACAAAATTTGTTTTTCGCCCGATGTCTTGTCGCCCAAAGTGACGAGGTGTTGCGAGCCGGTGACTGTTTGCGCCGCGCCCCAAAATGTAATTTGCATGTCCGATGAGTATAATCTTTTGCGATGGTTGAAGTGAAAGTAGAAGCCATTCGGATGAGTCTGATGTCGCCGGGTCATCAAGTCGTTATCCTCAAAGATGTGGACGCAGACCGCTTTCTGCCCATCTTCATCGGTAAGCCAGAAGGCGATGCCATTATTCTGGCGTTACGCGAAGAAGATATGAGCCGCCCACTGACACATGATCTGGCACTGCATGTGTTGGATGCCCTCAAAGGCCGCGTCGGCCATGTTCTTATCAACGATTTAGCGAACAACCATTTTCATTCGCTGATGGTGCTGCAAGTGGATGATGGCGAAATTACTCGTGAGATAACGGTTGATGCGCGCCCCAGCGACGCCATTGCCATTGCTGTGCGCGCGGGCTGCCCCATCTTTGTAGACCAGGATGTGATGGACGCCGCAAGTGTGGTGCCGCAAGCAGGCGAAACGTATTCGGGCGACATGAGCGCGTTTGAGGATTTTTTGGATTCACTCAATCTAGACGATCTAGACAAGACGTAAGAGCGTGTAGGGGTGTGTAGGGGCGGTAGGGGCGTAGCATGCTACGCCCCTACC
>JAYTNY010000275.1:0-11769 GCA_043748055.1 Roseobacter sp. | reverse complement strand
AGCCAGTTGCACCACGTTGCAATGGATGTGGCCCCGGCGGTGGGCGCAGCAACGGCCACCGAGTTCAACGCCTACGTGGCGTTGTATAACGAGCTGCCTAACCTGGAGCGCGTGTTGCAAGGCCAGGGCGAGAATGTGCCATTCCCCAACGAGCCATCTATGCGCTACGCCACTGTGATTGGCCTGACAGCGCGGGCCAAAGATGCGCAGCAGAGCTACCACGCCTTCAAGTGGCTGACGAATGTGGCTGCCACCGAATGGGTGCAACTGTGCGCCTCGGATTTGTTTAGGGCCATGCGCACAAATAACCAGTGGCCCAAGCTGCGCAAGCTCATTCTGCAAGACGCGCAACTGAAGGCGTGGATGAGTGAATACCAGGAGTTGCTGCAATTGAATTGACGGCGGACGAAAGACGACCGACGACGAACATCAGTCGTCGGTCGTCCGCCGTCAGTCGTCATCGTCACCATGAAACTTGACACAGATTTACAAAAGCAAGTGAGCGCGTCGTTGCTGCGCATGGGCGCGACCAGCCCTTACTTTGCCACACTGGCCATGCACGCGGCCTACGAACAAAGCGATGAGATTCCGACAGCCGCCACAGATGTCCGCACGATCTTCATCAACAAAACGTTTTGGGAGAAATTTAGCGTGCCGCAACAAGATGGCTTGCTGTTGCACGAGGTGTTGCACGCTGCGCTGTTGCATGTGCCGCGCCGCGAGAACCGCGACGCCGAGATATGGAACATCGCCGCCGACGCGGTGATTAACGGCATGATTTTGCGCGAGGGCTACAAGCTGCCAGATGGCGGCATCATTCGGCCTGAGTTGGAGAGCCTGAGCACCGAAGAGGCTTACGAAAAGGTGCTGCGCGAACAGGAACGCAAGCAACAGCAACCCATGAGCGGGATTGGCAAGGACCTGTTGGACAAAGCCCCCGGCGATGCCCAATCCAACCAGCCCAACCAAAACGGCAAAGGCAAGCCGCAAACCGGCCAGGGCCAGGGCAAGAGCAAAAGTGAAACGCAAGCCGACGAGGATTTTTGGCGCAACGCCCAAGAGAAGGCGCAGATGCAAAGCCAAGCGGCGGGCAAAATGCCCGGCGGTGTGGAGCGCGAGGTGGGCGAACTGAGTGCCTCGCGGTTGGATTGGCGCAGCTACCTGTGGCGCTACCTCACCCAAACGCCCACAGACTTTAACGAGTTTGACCGGCGCTTTGTGGGCAGCGGGATGTACTTGGATTCGATCAGCGGTGAGAGCGTGCAGGTGTTGGTGGCGATAGACACGAGCGGCTCGATTGACCAGGAGGCCGTGCGCGTTTTCTTGAGCGAGCTACAAGGTATTCTGCGCGCCTACCCGCAGATGCAGTGCGAGTTGTGGTACGCCGACACGCAACTGCATGGCCCGCATCCTCTAAAGGCGCATTCGCCATTGCCCACACCGGCGGGCGGCGGCGGCACTGACTTTCGGCCCTTCTTCGAGCAAGCGGGCAAGCACCGCTTTACGATGAACAAGACGGTGGCGATTTACTTGACCGATGGTTACGGCCCCTTCCCCGACCCTGCACCTAAGCTGCCCACGTTGTGGGTGGTAACGCCGGGTGGCTTGGCACTGGAGAAGTTCCCGTTTGGCGAGAGGGTGAGGTTGTTGCCGTCTCACGGAATCTCGTCATCCACCCACGCCAGCGGGTTCACCGTCACGCCGCCCACTGCCAGCTCCCAGTGCACATGCGGGCCTAGGCTGCGCCCGGTGTTGCCGCTGTAGCCCAGCACATCATCCACATCCACAATCTGGCCTTCCTCCACATTAAATTTGGAGAGGTGGCAATACAGCGTGAACACGCCGCGCCCATGATCCAAGATAACCACGTTGCCACGAATGTTGAAGAGCCGCGTAGCCACCACGCGCCCCGCCGCGCTGGCCTGCACAGGCGTGCCCACCCGCGCGGTCACATCTATACCGCTGTGATACGTGTCTAGCGTGTGGCGGTTGAAGTTGCGGCGCGTGCCGTAGTACGAGACGATCTTGCTATTCACCGGCAGCTTGAGCGCGCCATTCCAGAACTGATTGGCGCTGAAGCTGCTGAGGATTTGGTCAAGGTCATCGCGCTCGGCCTGGTTAATTTGCGGATCGAGCAGCGGCACCAGCTTGGGCGCAAGGTTTAGCGTCTCGAAGCCAAAGTTGCCCTGGCCCACTTGGAAACGCCCATTCACCAAACTGGCCTCGCCGTTTGTGGCAATGGCCCGCAGGGTGATGGAGTACACGCCGGGGTCTTGGAATGCGCCCACCCCACTGAGGCCGATATACAGGTTCTCCTCGCGCATCACAAAGTTGAGTGGGCGGCCGGCAATGCTGCCGACGATTGAATCCAGCGGCGCAGAGACTTTGACGCGCACCACAATCGTCTCGCCCTGGCGCGGCACATACGGGGCCACATCCACCGTTTCAAAGGGTGCAGGCAAGTTGGTGATGACGTTGCTTTGCGGCACGCGCAACAACTGGCCGACCACCAGACACGAACCGCACACCAGCCGGTTGGCCTGCCGCAGCAACGCAGGCGAGATGGCGTATTGCGCCGCCAACGCCACCACCGTCTCGCCCGCCGCCACGCGGTGCAGGCGAATGTTTTGCAAGATGGGCGCGGGCAGTTTTACCTTTTGCCCAGCCAGTAACAGGCTGGGGTTGGTCAACGCGTTTAGCTCACCCAGGTCATTTACGGTAAAGCCCGACTGCGCAGCCAGGCTAAACAGCGTCTCGCCCACCGAGACCACGCGCTCGTTGGGGTCGCTGCTTTTTGGCAATGGCACGGGCGTGTAGGTGGGAATGATGGACGCAGCAGTGGGCAACACATTCTCGGCGGTGGGTTGATCGGCAATTTCCTGCTGTACGTTTGGGTCTAGCGTGGGCGGCACAGGTTGTGCTGGCGGTGCATTAGGGTCGGGCGTTTCCGTGGGCGGGCGCAAGTCGGGGGTCAGTGTGGGTAGGCCATCCGGCGGTGCGCCAATCACCACATCCGTGGGCGTTTCGAGGGGGTTCGTATCTTGCGCCGTCACATTGGGCGGCAAACTGATGAGTGAGGCCAACAGCAGCCCAATCAACACAAACGAAATGAGAAGGACGCGAGGCGCGATAGATGAAGAAGTACGCAGCATGATGCAACACGAATTTTATCGCGGAGCCGACAAACTCAGCAAGAAAGCATTCTGAGCGTAGTCGAAGAATGCGCTCTAGGTCGAGCTTGGCTAGCGAAGTTCAGCCGTGTCCGCATCCTTCGACTGCGCTCAGGATGCTCTGCATATGAGCTTCTGCCTTTACACCAGCCACCAATCCAAAAAGCGTTCGATGCGCAGCAGGGCGTCCAGCGCGTTCTCGGCTTTGGCGAAGCCATGCGCCTCGTCGGGGTAGGAGTGAAACTCGAAGGTCTTGCCTTCGCGCTTGAGAACCGCAACCAGTTGGAGCGATTCGCTGAAGGCCACGCGCTGGTCTTGCTCGCCGTGCAGCACCAACAGCGGCGCGCGCAGGTTGCGCACAAAGTTCAATGGCGAGCTGGCCTCGAAGCGCTCGCTATCCACGCCAGGGTGCCCCATCTGCCAATCCAAATCCAATCGCCCGGCATGGTCGCCCGTCGCCCACGATGTTTTCAGGTGGCTATCACCATACAAACACACGCCGCACTTAAAGCGGTGTTGCATGTCTTTGGTCAAGGCCAGCAAACTGAGATAGCCGCCATAGCTTTGCCCCCAAATGCCAATGCGCTGGCGGTCTACGTTGGCGTGCTGAATCAGGTAATCCGCAGCGAACAAACAATCGTTCAGATCGCCCACGCCCCAGTTATACACATTGCCCTCTTTGAACTTGCGGCCATAACCCGTAGACCCGCGAAAGTTGGGGCAAATAATGGCGTAACCTTTTGCCACAAAATACTGGCGGATGGGGTCCCAAGACAGGTCGTAATGTACGTTGGGGCCACCGTGTGGGTACACGATGGCAGGCCAGCCGCGCTTGTCATCACAGTCACCCTCGGGCTGATACAGAAATGCCGGAATCATCCAGCCGTCTTTGCTGACGTACTCCACATGCTGCGGGGTAACGAACGATGCGTGACGCAGCGCCGCCGCGCACGTATTCGTCAGTTGCGTCATCGCGCCCGTGTTCACCTCGCACACATACAAAGCAGGAGGCGAATCCGGCGCGTCAAAGCCTACGAGCACGTCATCGTGCTCCGCTTCCCGCCCAGCCAGCCATTGCGCGCCGCTGTAATTGCCGCGCGGGCAGTTGATGGCGTGCGCCGCGCCCGTTTGTGCGTTGATGACAAATAAAAAGTCGCAGGCCTGTTTGTTGGCAATCGCGATCAGCCGTGTGCCATCCGGCGACCAAGCAAATTCTTCGATGTCGAGGCCGAGCCGCGAGAGTTGGTATTGGCGGCTGCCATCGGCAGCCATCAGCCAAAGCTCATCGTAGCCGCTGTAGTTGCACTGCATGGCAATTCGATCCCCACTCGGCGAAAAGGCGGGCGACCAACATTCCACATTGTCATCGGGGGTGAGGCGAACGGGTGTGCCATTTGCCGCGCCTTGCGTCATCGCTAACGCAAACACATCATTTTGCTTGCGGCCATGCGGCGGCGATGCCGAGTAAATAATGTGCATGCCATCCGGCGACCAAACCGGCGTGGTGCATTCGTCGCTCAGCGCGGTCAGGCCGTTCACCCAGCCGCCCTCAAACGGCACCAACGCAATCTGCGAGGTATCGCCCTTCTGCGTGCTAAAGGCGATGAAACGGCCATCCGGTGAGAAGGTTGGCTCGGCGGCATCTTCGCTCAGCTCGGTCAGTTGGCGCGGCGCGCTGCCGTGGCCGCTGATGACATACAGATTGCTCACAGTGTCGTCCCCGTATGCGCCATAGACCAGCCACGCACCGTCCGGCGACCATGTGGCTGGCTCGTCCTCCCACCAGTTCACATGCGGGCGGTTCAGCGTCAGGCGTTGCGGAAAGCCAACTTGGCCGATGTCCATCACCCACAAATCGCTCACGCTGCCGCGGTCCCAATAAAACGCCACACGTTTGCCATCCGGCGAGACAGTGTGGTTGTGAATACGCTCCCAGCCCTCCACAATCAGTTCGGGCCACAGGTGTTCAGGGATGTGGGCATCGGGCCGTGCTAGGGCGCGCATGCCAAAGTGTTCGTCTCGCGGGGTGCTTGTGTGTTGCTGCATGATGAGTGTGCGAGGCGAGATTCTACGAGATACAGGATTAACATTCCCCACATGTCTACCGAATCCGAAGCCCTAGCCCACCTGCACCAACATCTACAAGCCGTGTTCGACAACGACCTTGAGGCCTACCACGCGACCACCAGCGAAGATTTAACCCTCTACGAATGGTGGATCACCCCGCATCGCATCGAAGGCATCCCCTTCCACGACTTTATGATGGGTGGCAACAAGGAAAAGGGCACGGTGTTTGGAGCCGAAGTCGAAGGCGCATCGTCATCCAAGCCCGCCCAAACCCGCTACGACCTGGCGAACTTGAAGGTGCAAACCTACAACGAAATTTGTGCCGTCATCAGCTACACCCTGCTCATCAGCGCCAACGCAGGCAGCGGCGTGTCGGTGTCCGCTCACAACGAAAGCCGCGTGCTGGTGAAGCAAGGCGGGCAGTGGCAAGTGGTGCATTGCCACAAGTCTCCGGCGTATGCCGCGCCGCATACACAAACCTAGTTTCTGCGCCGAGAAAGGCGGAAGAAACCAGCAAAGAGATCATGGACATGAACGCTGTTGAAGTTGAGCAATCGCTCAAATTACTGGCCACCGCGCCCCGTCGCATCGCTTCGATGAGCCATGGCATCGATGGCATCGAAGAGGCTCGTTTGTATGCCAAAGCAGACAAAGAATCTTGGTCGGCCAACGACATTCTGGCCCATCTGCGGGCCTGCGCAGACGTGTGGGGCAAAAGCATTCTGAAGATGGTGGAACAAGACCACCCCACCCTGCGCTATGTTTCGCCGCGCACCTACATTCGCAAAACCAATTATCTGGAGCAAGACTTTCGTCAGTCGTTGCAAGCATTTACCCAACAACGCGCCGATCTATTGAAAATTTTGAAAACCCTGGATATTGCCGATTGGTCGCGCGGAGCAACTTTTACGGCCACAACCAGAGGCCGTGAGCAAACCATCTTGAGTTATGCCCAACGCATCGTCGCTCACGAGCACGCGCATTGTGAGCAACTTGCTGCGATGTTGAAGCCTGCAAAAACAAACCAGGTTTCTTTCGCCTTCTGAGGCGCGAAACCTGGTTTGTTTTTGCGACGCACGCCGCTACTCAACGACTCAACCAATCAACTAATTCCCACACGGGCTAACGTTGCGCCAGTTGCCCACGGTGTCACTCACCGTTTGCAAACCGGTTGCGCCGTAGCTCAACGTCAGCATGCGGTTGGCGGTCTCGCCGCAGGTGCCGTCCTTCTCCACAAAGTCCCACGCGCCCAGCGTGTACTTGTATTCGATCTGGGTCGTCTCTTTGCCGGTAAAGATGATGCGCCACGTGGTCGCATCCACCTTTGCCAAGAACACGCCGCCCGGGTTCCACTGCGGGTTGTTGCCGTCCAGTCGGTCAATAAACCCGGCGATGTAGACGCTCTTGTCCGCCGGTGTGCCCGCAGGCACGGTCACGTTAAACGTCAGCGTCACCGTGCGCAACAAGGCTTGCGCGCTCACCTCGTTGCTGTTGCCGCTGCGGTTAAAGCTCTTGTCCACCGCGCGCACCACGTAGGTGTACGTCGCGCCCTCGGTCACGGCGGTGTCGGTGTAGCTGGCTGTGCCGCTGAGCACGCTGCCCACTTTGGCATACGGCCCGCCCGCCGTGCTGCTGCGCAACACTTCATAGGCATATAGCGTGTCGTCACCCGTCACCGCGTCCCACGCCAGCTCAACACCCGCTGGCGATGCCGCCACCTTGCGCGCATTCTGCGGCACGGCTGGCGTGCTCGTGTCGGCACTGGCCGTCACGGTCAACGCACCCGCCTGATCAACGCTGTAGCCGTTGCCAGTGCCGTCGCGGTCGGCATACGTCCACTCGCGTCCATTCGTTGTGCTGTAGCGGTAGGCATAGTCGTAGCTGCCCACTATCTCTGGCAACAAGCTGGCCTTGAACTCATCGTTGTTGCCTGCATCCGTGTTAAAGCTCGCGTCCACCCACATCCACGCGCTGCTGGTCGCTGGGTCGCTGCCATCCGGGCCATAACCCAGTTGCGCCGTCAGGCCATCGGTCTTGCCCGCTGCGTTGGTCACGCCGTCAATCCACACTTGCCCGTATACGTCCGGGGTTTTGTTGATGACGCTCACGACGTGGTCAATGCTCGGCGGCCACTGCGTGTTGGCCCACCCAATCGTCGGGTGCGGCAACCCGGCCACTTCTGCCGAGGCCGCGCCTTCGTTGCCTGCCGCGTCCACTGCCTTCACCACGTAATAGTAATTGCGCGCGTTGCGCAACCCGCTGTCTGCATAGGTGGTCGCTGTTACCAGGTCGGCATTCACCTTCGTCCAGCCGCCGCCACCGAGCGGGCTGCGATACACGTTGTAACCTGCTGCACCGCTCACCGCGCTCCAGCTCAGGCCCACGCTGCCGTTGCCCTCGTTCGTCACTTGCAAGTTGCTCGGCGCGGTCGGGCCGTTCAAGTCGGTGTTGTAGTTCGCCAACACCAAACCGCTCAACGGGGCCAGCTCAACCTGCACCTTGCCACCGGTTACCGTGGCGTTGGCCGCAGCGGTGTTCACGGCCAGCTCGCTGGTCAAGCTCACGCCATCGGGGAGGTAACCTGCGACGGGGATGCTCACCGTCTTGGTCGCCTCGCTGCGATTGATGACGACTACCGCCGCCGCCCAATCATTCTTGCGGCCATAGGCCACCACGCCATTGGCGTCATCGGCCAACAGCATTCTTAGGTCGCCGCTGGTAAACAGGCTTGCGCTCTTGCGCGTGTTCGCCAACTTGGTGTAATGGGCCAGCATGTTGGCATCCGGCGTGCCGCCCTTATCTACCCAGGGATATGTGCGGCGGTCGTCCGGGTCGTCGTCGCCGGTCACGCCCACCTCATCGCCGTAATACACCGTCGGCGCGCCAGGCATGGTGTATTGGATTAGGCTTGCGAGCTTGACACGTTGCTTGCCCGCCGCTTCGTTCGCGGCGCGGTCGGCCTGCGTTTCGGCCCCAGGTGTCAGCGTCCACAACAACCGCTCGGTGTCGTGGCTGTCCAGCAAGTTCATCAGCGAGTAGAACACGTCCTTCGGGTAATCCTCTTGAATCGAAGAGACACGCGCCGCAAACTCGCTGGGTTTGATCACGCGGCCACTGTCGCCAAAGCCCTTGCTATCAAACCCGCCCGGCACTAACAGCCCCAGCACCGCATCGCGCAGGCGATAGTTCATCGTGCTGTCGGCCCGGTCTCCGCGCAGGTAGCGCAGCAGCGTGCTGTCTTTCTGCCACAACTCACCAATGATGAGTGCGTTCGGGTCGGTCTGCCGCACCTCGTTTCTAAAACTCTCCCAATAGCCATTCGGGAACGAGGCATCGCCCATCACATCCAAACGCCAGGCCGCTGCGCCTTTCTTCAGCCAATACTTTGTCACGCTGTTGGCGTCGGTCAAGAAATACTCTTGCACATCCGGGTTGGTCTTGCGAATTTCGGGGATGCTGTCGAAGCCAAACCAGCCCACGTAATAGGTATCTACGCCGCCCGCCAACGTGGGTGCGCAGGGCGCTGGCTCCGTCGCACTCGGCTTGCGGAACACAAACCAGTTGCGGTAAATCGAGCGGGCGCTCTCGCATGCGCCCGCTTTTGTGCCGCGCCCTGCATAGTGGTTGTAGCGGTCAAACTGCGGGCTGTCGCTGCTCATGTGATTAAACACGCCATCCAAAATAATGCGTATGCCGCGTTTGCGCGCCTCTTTCACCAGCTTGGTAAACGTCTTCAAATCGCCCAGCGCCGGGTCAACCTTCTTGTAGTTGGCCGTGTCGTAGCGGTGGTTGCTCTTCGCCTCAAAAATAGGGTTGAAGTAAATCGCCGTCACGCCAAAGCTCTTCAGATAATCCAGTTTCTCAATCACGCCCTGCAAATCGCCGCCCATGTATTCACGGCCTGTTTGCGCTTCTTTGGTGGTGCCATTGCCAAAACGGGGCGGGCAGTTCGTTGCGCCATCGGCGTAGTTACGGCAATAGCCCTCGGGCAGCGTGCCCCACGGCAGCGCCAGCACCGGGTCGTTGTAGCGCAAATCGCCGGTCTTGGGGTCGTTGCTGGTGTCGCCGTTCCTAAAGCGGTCGGGGAAAATCTGGTAGATAACAGCGTCTTTGGCCCAACCTGGCACCACCATCGTCGGCTCGTAGAACATCAGCGCAAAGCCCTGATCCACTGGGTCACTCGTGGTGCCGCCCAGCCCGCCATCCAACGCGCTGGTGTTGTCGCCGTAATACGCGGCCTTGCTGCCATCGTTCACAATAAACCTGTACCAGAAGTTGTTCGGCGCGCTGCTGCTCACCGTCGCCTCCCAGAAATCGCAACGCTCGGTCGCCAACTCAGTTTGGAAGCACGGCACATCGCCCGCCGCAATCGTCATCGGCACCAACTTCTGCCCGCTGGCGTTCAAGTCATACAAGCGCAGCTTTACGCTGGTCACATCGTTGTGAAAGGTGCGGAAGCGAATAGTCACCTGGCTGCTTGCTGGCACCGCCCCACCCGGCGTGCGGTAAAGCCCATCGCGCGAGTCGTGCCGCAAGCCTTCCCACTCCACATTGCCGTCTGCTGCATGGCCCGCCAGAATGCTCAGCACATGGCTGACCGCGTCATACTTAAACGTCACTTTTGCGCCGTTGTTCGGCACGGTAAAGGCCAGGTTCGTGCCGCCCGCCACGCCACCCTGCCCATAGTTCACGTCCCAGCCTTCGTTCAGGGCCACTTTGCCTTCGTAGCTGCCCGCCGGAATCGCCGTCGTCTCGAAGGTGTAAGTGCCATCGCCGTCCACATCCTGCAACCAACTGCGCAAGCAATCCGGTTGCCAATCGCCAGGGCAACCCAGTTCGCTTTGGAAGCTGCCCGGCGCAACCGCAATCACGGAATTTTTGTTATCGGTCACCCAGTGGCTCTTGGGGTCGTAATAAAACTTCACGCTGGCGTTTGCGCTCAGGTTCAGCGGGATGTTGGCTCCACCTGGCTGCGCGTTCTTGCCATAGTTCACGTCCCAGTTATCGTTCAGTGGCGCCTTGTATTCATAGGCGCCCGCTGGCAATGCAAAGCTGCCTTGCCATACATCGTCATCGGCGGCATAGCTGAGGTGGGTCGCCGCGCAATCTGCCAGCCAATCGGCGCTGCACCCCAGTTCGCTTTGCAGGCTGCCTGCAACCGTCACGCTCGTTGGGTTGGTGGCAGCTTGGCCCGCCACTTTGTTGGATTGAGTTGCTTGCACGCTTACGTTTGGTGAAAAGAGTGAAGTGGCAATGAATGCTGCGGTGAGAGATAACTTGGCAATACGTCGGGGAATTACAAATCGCATCGAGTTCCTCCTGGAAACAATAAAGCTGTTTAGTAAACCAAAATATCTTGTTTTCCAATGTCTAAACAGGTTTACTAAAACAGCGCAGACTCTACTCGCGCAATGCTCAGCGTCAAGCCATCGTGTCGAAAAAACACTGAGGCGCGCAGCCTAAATGGCTGCGCGCCTCAATCATGTTGCGTATGTTGTTGCAGAAGCCAGCAGAGAAATAACACAACCCGCAATATGGACTTGCAAAAGTCCATTCACACGCGGCGCTCGTAGGAGCGTTGCATGCAACGCCCCTGCTTTTGCAAGAGAGCTTCTGTACTATTCAGCTTTCACATATGCATTCGAAGGGCAATAGCTCAACACCCCACCCGTCTCCGGCAAAATAATCTGCGGGCGCAAATCTTGGCTGGTGCCGACGGATAGCTTGGGCGTGCCCGACCACAAGCCAAATGCATAGATCGTGGTCACAGTGCTGGCCTCCAGAACCAAGCCGCGCACATCCAGCTTGTTCACGCTGGTGTCCGCGGGCCGAATCACAAACGAATACGTCGCGGGATCAACCTCTATATAGTTGGATGCAGACTTGTAAACCGTGTTGGAGAACAGCTTCAAATCGCTTTGTTCCGTCACCACAACATCAATGGCGGGTGAATCGGGCGAGAGGTGAACCAGGCGCAATTTGGCTTTAGCGGGGTTGCCAATCACGTTGTCGTCTTCCAACACCAACGGCGCAAGTTTTGCCAGCTTGCCCAGCGCAATCATGCTGTACTCCTTGCCTGCTTTCAGGTTCACGGTGGCGCTGATAAGCACCGGCCCTTGCAAAAGCGTCTGCCCCTGCGGAACCACTTGCATCAACACCGGCCCAGTCCGCGTTGGCACGTAAGGCGAAACAACTTTGAACTTAAGCGCCTCAAATGCGAGGTTGCCATTGGTGTAAACATCCACTGCTGGCGCATCCGGCGAGGCGTGAATCACCCGCACAAAGGCTTCATCCGCAGCATGCACATCCGGCGCGTACCCCATCAGCCCCAACAGCAGGCACAGCAAGCCCACAAACCATTGTCGTCCTATCCGCATCTTTCCTCCCACAACGAATGTCAAGCGTTGCAGCTACATCTAATTGAGCAGACACCGTTGCATTAAAACCGCGCCATGATAAACGCATCCTCGCCGTTACCGTAAAAGCGCGGCAGCGTTTTGACACGATCAAAGCCGAGGCGTTCGTATAAACG
>JAYTNY010000274.1:0-16397 GCA_043748055.1 Roseobacter sp. | reverse complement strand
GCCCGTGAGCGCCATCTCCACCCCCAACCGCTATGCCTTGATGCGCGTGTGGGTGGACAAGAAGAGCAGCCTGCCGACAGAAACCCAGACCGATCTGGCATTTAGATACCAAGACAACGATACGAATCCATTTACCGGCCACATCTCGGCCAGCCTGGGCGCGATGGACCCAGCCGTAGCCTTCATCACCAAAGATTTGGTTCACCCTGATTTGCGAGCGATGGCGGTTTGGTCACAAATCAACCCGGATATTGCGGTGACGATTGAAGCCGGGTTGACCGCGACGCTGGCGGCTCAGGAAATCTACGCCGTCGCGTGGAAGGCCGAGGGCGGTTGGAGCGCGCCGACGCGCTTGACCACCAACAGCGTGAGCGATGGGCGGCCCGTGCTAGCCAGCAACCCCGCCACCGGCGAGGTGATCGTGGCTTGGGTGCGCGACACGGATGGCAATCCTCAGACGATGGGCGATTTGCAAATTGTGACGCGCCACTGGAATGGCAACGCCTGGGATGCGGAGCAGGCGCTGGCGCATCTGGCGGGTAGTGCCGACATGGAGCCAGCGATTGCTTATTCAAAAGATGGCAGCCAAGCCTGGGTGGTGTGGGCGCGTGATTCTGATGGCGCTTACACGACAAACCCCGACCGCCACCTCAACTATGCGGTGTGGAATGGCAGCGTTTGGTCTGCCCCAACCGCACCCGCCAACTGGCCGACGGGCGCGCTCAGCCCGCGCTTAATCTTCTCGACCATCAGCAGCAAACCCGTCGTCGTCATGCTGGCGCGCAGCGACCCTGGCCCGGATGAAGACGGCCGCCCAGGCGGTTCGGCGGGTCTGGGTGTGGGTAACCGTTTGTATGCGGCCTGGTGGGGGCCAGCGGCGGCAGCTTGGGATGTGCAGCCCGTTGGCGACACGCGCGCTGAAGCCCCGCAGGTCATGCTGGTCAGCGATGACCGCGCCTTGATTCTGCTGCGCAGTTTTGGCAGCGGCGATAACGACCCGGCCAGCCGCGGCAGAGTTGCCGCAGCCGAAGGCGAACTCAACCCCAGCGGTGCGCGGTGGGTGTCGCCTGGCCCGCTCACCACGGGGGATGTGCCGATCTGGCAAATCAGCGGATTTAGCGTGCCGTTGAACACACCCAACGATGGCAGCTTTGGCTTAAACATGATGGCGGTGCAGGAAAACGTAGACCTACCAGCGAGCAGCCTGCGCACAGTCAGTGCGCTTGCGCCAGAGGCACCGGCCCTCGTGCAGACCGCGCAGCACGTAAGCGCCCAGTTCGTGGGCGGCACGGCCAGCACGGGCGTGCTAGAACTCAGCCCGGCCACAAACGGGGTGAACTTGGGCGTTGAAGACGTGGTCGCCAGCAATCCGCGCCCGGTCATGGGCGAGTTGGTCACTGTCACCGCCAGAATCCGCAGCAAGACTGTGAGGCCCATGTCCGAGGCAGGCAATACCCGTGTGCCTATCTTCTTGTATGCCGATAGCGCGCTGACCCCGACAGACTATTTGGATTACACAGAATTCAACGGCGAGCTACTCTTTAATGAAAGCTATACATTTACCTTGCATTACCGCAGCTCGGGCAAACCCGAAAATGTAAAGGCCGAGATTTTGTATCAAGGCGACTTGGATGCCAGTGACAACATCCGCTTTGTGCAAGTGGGCGCATTGCCTGCACCTCAGGCCGCGCAGGCGCAGGAAGCGGAGAGGCAAGCAGCCTCATCGCGGGTGCAGGGCAGCATCAACCGGCCCCAGGCATCCAACGCTACGCTCGGTTGGTCGCCGCCGGTCACCGACACCGGGCACTACTGGACCTATCGAATTTATCGCGGCCCAACAGCGGCTGGCCCCTGGGTAGCACACGGCTTTTCTGCATTGCCTGCTTACACCGATCTGGCCCCAGCATCCAGCGAGATGTTCTACGCCATCGAAGCCAGCGACGAGAACAACCGCCGCTCGCCAAAGGTGGTGGTCACAACGATTCTGCCGCCGGTCGCCGACTTTAGTGCCAGCACCACGAGTGGCGCGGGGCCGTTGACAGTGACGTTTGCGAACAGCACAGCGGGCACAACCACAGGTTGGGAGTGGGATTTTGGCGATACCGAAACGAGCCTCCTGCAAAACCCAAGCCATGTCTTCAACCAGGCCGGGGTCTACAAAGTGATGATGAGCGCGCATGGGCCGGGGGGTAGCGACACTAAGACGCGCCTGAGCTACATCACGGTGACAGGCAACCCATCAACACGCAAGGTCTATCTGCCTCTGACGATCAAGAAATAGGTATTCGTTCAAACACCACACGAAAGCATCCTGAGCGCTCGGCGCTGCGCCGCGTCGAAGCATCCTGAGCGCAGTCGAAGGATGCGGCCGTGGCTAAGCTACTCTAGCCAAGCTCGTCATAGTTCGCCCCTGAGCGAAGTCGAAGGGTTCGACTGCGCTCAGGATGCTTTTGCTCAGAGATAAGTTGCTGCGCAACATCAGGTTAAGGAATCATCATGAAATATCAATCAAAGTATTACTCACCAAATGGAATCATCTGTGTCTTGGTGGCAAGCATGTTGTTTGCGCAGCCCGCACGGGCAGCGTTGCCGCTTAGCCAGGCGGATTACACACCGCGTTTCTTGAGTGCCGAGGCGACGACCACCCTTCACGACCCGGCGCTGGTCGAGGCAGAAGCGCTGACGGTGACACTCACCAGTGATAGCCCCACGCTGTTGGGCAATGCCACTCATCTAACGGCCACACTCGCCCCCACCAGCACACTGAATCAGTGGCGCTGGATCAGCAGCACCGTGGACAGCTCAGGGAGCGTAGGCGCATACACCTCATTGGCGATTGGGCTGGATGGCCTGCCGGTCATCAGCAATTGGGACAACATCAAGCACGATCTAAAAGTGGCCAAGTGCCAGACGGCGAGTTGCGGCAGCGCCATCAGCAGCACCGTGGACAGCGCGGGGGATGTGGGCGAGTACACCTCGCTGGCGATTGGGCTGGATGGTCTGCCGGTCATCAGCTATCGGGATGCCACCAAGGGCGACCTGAAGGTGGCCAAGTGCCAGACGGTGAGCTGCGCTAGTGTGATCAGCACTAGTGTGGATAGCGTGGGGGATGTGGGCTTCTTCACCTCATTGGCGATTGGGCTGGACGACCTGCCGGTGATCGGCTATTGGGATGCCAGCACGGGTAGTCTGAAGGTGGCCAAGTGCCAGACGGTGAACTGCGCCAGCGTCATCAGCACCACGGTGGACAGCGGGGGGACTGGCTGGGACATCTCACTGGCGGTTGGGCCGGACGGCTTGCCGGTCATCAGCTATTACCACCCCGCCAAACGCTACCTACAGGTGGCCAAGTGCCAGACGACAAGCTGCGCAGCCGTCACCCATACCATTGTGGACAGCAGCACACTGAATACCGGTCGTTTCACCTCGCTGGCAATTGCGCCCGATGGCCTGCCGGTTATCAGCTATTACGACAATATCAACGGCGCCCTGAAGGTGGCCAAGTGCCAGACGGCGGGCTGCACCAGCGCCATCAGCACCACTGTGGACAGCAGCTCGGGGGATACAGGGCGTGGCAGCTCAATAAAGATTGGGGTGGACGGGCTACCGGTCATCAGCTATCGGGACGCCAACAACAAGGACCTGAAGGTGGCCAAATGCCTGACGACGAGCTGCGCTAGCGTCATCAGCAGCACCGTGGATAGCTTTGGGGATGTGGGCGGATCCAACTCACTGGCGATTGGGTGGGACGGCCTGCCGATCATCAGCTATGGCTATTTCGACGCCGGCACCGGCCTCACCAGCCTGAAGGTGGCCAAGGCATTGCCGGCTGTGACCTACACCTTGGACTACGGCGATGGCACACCCGCCGTGACCGGCGCCTGGGGCGCGGCTACATTCCCATTCACCCATACCTATGCGGCTGTTGGCAACTACACTGCCGTCATTACGGCCACGAATGGCCTAAGCACCACATCGGCCAGCAGCGTCGTTGTGGTCAAGGCCCCGCCTCCCATCCCCCTGACGGTTACGCTCACCAGTGATAGCCCCACGTTGTTGGGCAACGCCACTCACCTGACGGGCACGCTCGCTCCCACCAGCGCGCTGAATCAGTGGCGCTGGATTAGCACCACCGTGGACAGCAACGCGGGGGACGTGGGCGCAAACAGCTCACTGAAGATTGGGCAGGATGGTCTGCCGGTCATCAGCTATTACGACAACACCAACGGCGACCTCAAGGTGGCCCAGTGCCAGACGGTGAGTTGCATCAACGTCATCAGCACCACCGTGGACAGCGCAGGAGATGTAGGCCGCGACTCAGCACTGGCGATTGGGTTGGACGGTCTGCCGGTCATCAGCTATTGGGACTACACCAACCGCGACCTGAAGATGGTGCGATGCCAGACGCTGAGCTGCATCAGCGTCATCCGTATCACCGTGGATAGCTTTGGGGATGTGGGCGGATTCAACTCACTGGCGATTGGGTCGGATGGCCTGCAGGTCATCAGCTATTACGACAACACCAACGGCGACCTGAAGGTAGCCAAGTGCCAGACGGCGAGTTGCACCAGCGCGATCAGCACCACCGTGGACAGCGTGGGGGATGTGGGTCTCGGCACAACACTGGCGATTGGGCGGAACGGTCTGCCGGTCATCGGCTATTACGACTTCATCAAAGGCGATCTGAAGGTAGCCCAGTGTCAGACCGTAAGCTGCACCAGCGTGATCAGCAGTACCGTGGATAGCGCAGGGGATGTGGGCCGCAGCCAAAACTCACTGGCGATTGGGTTGGATGGCCTGCCAGTCATCAGCTATTGGGACTACACCAACTTCGATCTGAAGGTGGCCCAGTGTCAGACGGTGAGTTGTACTAGCGTTATCAGCACCACCGTGGACAGTGCGGGGATTGTGGGCCTATACGCCTCGCTGGCGATTGGGCGGGATGGTCTGCCGGTCATCAGCTATTACGACCTCACCAACAGCGACTTGAAGGTGGCCCAGTGCCAGACGGTGAGTTGCACCAGCGACGGCAGCGTCGCCGTCATCCGCACCACCGTGGACAGCGTGGGGCGTGTGGGTGAATCCACCTCTCTGGCAATTGGGCTGGATGGCCTGCCGGTCATCAGCTATTACGACGGCACCAACGGCGACTTGAAGGTGGCCAGGGCATTGGCGGCTGTGACCTACACATTGAACTACGGCGATGGCACACCCGTGGTGACCGGTGGCTGGGGTGCGGCTGCGTTGCCGTTCACGCATACCTATGCGGCTGCTGGCAATTACACCGCTCTCATCACGGCTACGAATGGCCTCAGCACCACCTCGGCCAGCAGCGTCGTGGTGGTCACGTCACCGCCTGTCACTTCCAACACACTGACGGTTACGCTCGCCAGTGATAGCCCGACCCTGTTGGGCATCGCCACTCACCTGACCGGCAGCTTAACCCGAACGACAGCGTTAGTGGTGACGTATACCTTGAACTACGGCGATGGCACACCGGTTGTGACCGGTGCTTGGGGCGCGGCTACTTTGCCGTTTACGCATACCTATGCGGCTATCGGCAACTACACGACCCTCCTCACGGCTACGAATGGCCTGAGCAGCACCAGTGCCACAGCCCGCGTGACCATTTTGACCAATGATGGTCTGTTAGGCACGCTGACCAGCGTCGTTCAAGGTCGTCAGATCACGTATACGCTTATCGTTACGAATGCCAGCCCAACATTGCCCGCAACGCATGTGATCATCTCGGGCAGTGTGCCAGCCAATGCGCGTTTGCTGAATGCCGGGACAGCCCTAGGCTCTACAACAGGAGGGGACTATGGCACCGGCTACGCACAATCCACAACGGCGCTGACCCTAGCGCCAGGCCAGTCCACCCGCCTCGTCTGGGTCGTCGAAGTGGTGATGCCGATAAGCACGGTTATTACCCGATGTCATGCGGCGAGTGATTCGTCAACCATTGCGCTTGATGCGATCATTTTCTTCGACTTCCACCGGATCAATTTGGCTATCCTCTTCAAACAATAATCAATCCAGATAACCTCACCCTAGAGCTATTTGGCCTTCCCGGAAAAAAGGAACGGGAATTCAAGGCTTGAATTCCCGTTCCTTTTTTCCGGCGACCCCGCCTTGCGAGTGATGCAGGAATACTTGCGGTTGATGTAATAGCATTTACGACGATCGTATTGGCGCGATCGTTTGTAACCGTGCTGAGAGGCGCCCGGCGATGTCAATGATCAGACGAGTCACTGCGCGTTGTTGGCGTGCTGCGGGAAAGCGAAAGCTGGGTCCAAAAATGCTCACTGTAGCCACCGCTTTGCCAACGGCATCTCGCACGGGCGCAGCGACAGCAGTAAGCCCATCCTCGAATTCCCCGAACACCCAGGCGCACCCCTGCGTGCGCACCTCTGCTAAGGCTGCACGCAGTCGGTTGGGCGCGGTGCGCGTTTGGGTCGTGTACGCCATGCGCGGCTTGGTCAGATAGCGTTTTAACAAGCTCGGATCACGCTCGGCCAAGAAGACACGCCCAGTAGATTGGGCATACATCGGGATGCGGATGCCGGTCCAATCGCGTACTTGGATGGCGTGATTGCTGTTGATCTGGACAGCAACGTAGGCGTGGTCGCCTTCTGGCAGCGTGAGTGCCACAGTCTCGCCAGTGGCTTCGTGCAACATCTGCAAGTAGGGCTGAGCCAGCGCGACCAGATTTTCGGCGTGCGGCACGTGTGCCACCAGGGCTACCAGTCCACGGCCTATCTTGTAGCCGCGCCCCTGCGGCGCACGTTCAACCATCTGCAACTGCTCTAAGGTTAACAAGATGCGCGAAACCGTACTCTTGGGCAAACCTGTTTGCAATGTGATCTCGGTGACCGTTGCGCCAGCCACACCTTCGGCACCTTCCGACACCGTGCGCAGCACAGCAAACACCCGCTCAACCAACTGCATGCTTGACAGGCGCTCGGACTGGTCTGATACTGGTTGTGCCGTTTTGCGGGATTGTCCCATGTAGTAGGATAAGCATAGATGGCGGTTCGGCGGTTGTCAATGCTAAGGCATTGACTGATTTGGAGAAGCACTTCCGTGAAGATTACAGACATACAGACATTTGTGGTGGGTGTGCCACCGCCGCACTTTGGGGGGCGCTACTGGGTCTTTCTAAAGCTAGTCACCGATAGCGGCATCGTGGGGTATGGCGAGGTGTATTCGGTGCCGTTTCATCCGCAGGTGGTGGCACGCATGATCGAGGATGTGTGCGTACGCAAGGTCATCGGCAGCGACCCTTTTCAGATAGAGCGACTCTGGCGCAACATTTACAGCAGCGGCTACACCCAACGCCCAGACACGTCTATCTTGGGCATCTTGAGTGGGATCGAGATGGCGTGTTGGGACATCATCGGCAAAGAATTAGACAAGCCGGTGTATGCGCTGATGGGCGGCCAGGTGCACGACCGATTGCGCACCTACACCTATATTTACCCGGAACCCGGCGACGCAACCGATATCTATCACGATGCAGCGCTCTCGGCTGAACGCGCCGCGCAGTATGCCGAGCAAGGTTATACCGCCGTAAAGTTCGACCCGATTGGGCCGTACTCCGCATTCGACCCGCGCCAGTTGTCGCTGGAGGCGCTGGACCTGGGGGAGAAGTTTGTAAAACTGATTCGTGAAGCGGTGGGCAGCCGCTGCGACCTGTTGTTTGGCACACATGGTCAACTTACCCCGGCGGGTGCCATTCGCCTAGCCAAACGTCTGGAGCCGTATGACCCGCTGTGGTTCGAAGAACCTACGCCACCCGAGCAGCCCGAAGAGATGGCGCTGGTCGCACGGCAAACCAGCATCCCCATTGCCGCAGGCGAGCGGCTGACCACCAAATATGAGTTTGCGCGGGTGTTGGCGTGTAACGCCGCATCTATTTTGCAGATGGCACTGGGGCGCGTGGGCGGATTGCTAGAAGGCAAGAAAATTGCGGGCATGGCCGAGGCGCACTATGCACAGATCGCACCGCATTTGTATTGCGGGCCTATTGCCGCCGCCGCCGATATTCAACTCAGCACGTGCAGTCCGAACTTTCTCATCCAAGAGTCCATTCTTAATTTTGGCGGTTTTCATGCGGAGATTTTGAAGCAGCCCATTCGCTGGCAGGAGGGCTACATTATTCCGCCTAGCGCACCGGGGCTGGGCGTGGAACTGAATGAAGATGTGGCAGTCCGGCACCCGTATACAGGCGACAAGTTGCATCTGGAGATGACTGAACATCCGGTGGTGTTTGAAATCAGCTAACAAATATTTTGAACTTACGAGGTAACTGCTCAGGCCATCACACAGTAATTTAGACAGAATGAACAAAATTTACAGAATATTCTGTTGCATTCTGTCGAGAAAAGTGTGAGGTTGGTAGTTACCTTACGAGAATATGAACAAACGACTTGGCTTTATAGGCATAGGTAACCTGGGGGTGCATTTAGCGATGAGCCTGGTGCGCGCAGGTTTCTCGGTTACTGTGCACGATTTGAACAAGGCCGCTGCGGCGGGGCTGCTGGCGGCGGGCGCGCGCTGGGCCGATTCGGCACAAGCGGTGGCAGAGGTTTCGGACAGCGTGTTCACCTGTCTACCTTCTCCCAAAGCCGTGACCGCTGTGGTGAGTGGTGAACGCGGCATTCTGGCGGGTCTAAAACCGGGTGGCACTTGGATAGACATGAGCACGAATGATCGGCACGAGATTTTGCGCCTTGCAGAATTGGCGGCACAACGCGGCGTGGCCTGTCTCGAATCGCCGGTGACAGGCGGCGTGCATAAAGCCGCGTCGGGTGCCATCACTGTGCTGGTCGGCGGCGATGAGGCGGTCTATAAGGCGCATCTACCAGCGTTGCAGGCGATGGGTGGCAAGGTGTTTTATATGGGGCCGCTGGGGAGCGCGTCGGTGATCAAGGTCATCACCAACATGCTGGCGTTTATTCATTTAGTGGCGGCGGGCGAAGCCTTGATGTTGGCGAAGCGTGGTGGCTTGGATCTGGCGCAGGCGTTCGAGGCGATCAAGGCCAGCTCTGGCAACAGCTTTGTGCACGAAACCGAAAGCCAGGTGATCTTGAATGGCAGCTACAACATCGGCTTCACCATGGATCTGGCTTGCAAGGATTTGAACTTCGCCCTGCAACTGGGCCGAGACTTTGGTGTGCCGCTCGAAGTGGCGGGGCTGGTTGAGCAGACGTTTATCCGCGCTCGCGCACAATATGGCGGCGCGGCGTGGTCATCGCAAGTGGTGAAGCTATTGGAAGATGCGCTGCATACAGATCTGCGCGCGCCTGGCTTCCCCGCGGTTCTGGAGGAATAGACCTCTTGCAAAAGTCCATTCGCACGCGGCGTTCGTAGGGGCGTAGCATGCTACGCCCCTACTTTTGCAAGAGGTCTAATGACACAACTATGACGACAACGCTTTCTCAAGAAGCCCAAGCGCGCATTGATCTGGCCGCCGCCTTTCGTTGGACCGCGCGGCTGAATCTGCACGAAGCCACCGCCAATCATTTCAGCGTGGCAGTGTCCGAGGACGGCGCGCAGTTTTTGCTCAACCCCAAAGGCCGACATTTCTCGCGCATGAAGGCGAGCGAACTGCTGATGTTGGATGCCAACAACCCGTACGCGCTTACTGCGCCTAATGCGCCAGACCCAACCGCCTGGTACTTGCATGCGCATCTGCATCAACACTTGCCGCAAGCCCGCTGCATTTTGCACACACACATGCCCTACACCACGGCGCTGTGCTGCTTGCAGGGCTTCGAATTTTTGATGGCCGATCAAAACGCCTGCCGCTTCTACAAACGCATCGCCTATGACCGTGCATATGCAGGCATGGCGCTGAGTGACAACGAAGGCGAACGGGTAGCCGCATTATTGGGACACGACAAGAGCGTGTTGTTCATGGGCAACCACGGTGTCATCGTGGTGGGGCCCAGCGTGGCCGAAGCATTTGATGAGTTGTACTACTTGGAGAAGGCTGCGCAAGTGCAGGTCTTGGCGTTATCCACACACAAAGAACTGGCCTTGATTCCAGATCACATCGCTGCGCTGGCCTGTGAGCAATGGCTGGAATACCCGCAGTTTTCGGAACTGCATTTCAACGCGCTCAAAGAAATTCTGGATGAAGAGGAACCTGGTTATAAACAATAGACCTCTTGCAAAAGTAGGGGCGCAGCATGCTGCGCTCTACCTTTGCAAGAGGTCTAATAGCTGTGACAAGTTAGTTGAGAAAAAATATGGACGAACACATCAAAACGATTGCGATAGGGGAACGCGCACTCAGCATTGGCTGGTCGGATGGACGCACAAGCACATACCACTATTTCTGGCTGCGCGATAACTGCCCGCAGTTGCGACACCCCAGCACCAACCACCGGGTGGTCGAGACCTCCAGTTTGCCTGCGGATGTGCGGCCCGCCTCAGCCGAAATTACGGCGGCTGGCGAGCTAAAGATCGTATGGCAACACGATGCCCACGAAAGTCGCTTTGCCCGGGCCTGGCTGCGTGCTTACGATTATTCCAACGCTATACAACGAACACGTCATGCACCCAAACTGTGGGATGCAACCATCGGCGCAGATCTGCCAAAGGCACGGTATCCAGATTTGCTCAACAATCTTGAGATTAGGCGTAATTATTTGATTGGGTTTCGCGATTACGGGGTAGGGGTGTTGACGAACGTGCCAACGGTGCCAGGCACGGTGTTGGATGTGGCCAAGCAGTTTGGCGAAGTGCGCTCGACGAGTTGGGGGACTGTATTCGATGTCAAAACCATGCCGAATGCCAACTCCGTTGCCTATACCAACTTGCCGTTGGTGACACATACAGACGAAGCGTATCGCACACCCACGCCCACGATTCAGTTGCAACACTTTTTGCAAGCCGATGCCACCGGCGGCGAATCCACGCTGGTAGATGGCTTTAAGGTTGCCGCCGATTTGCGCGCACAAGCGCCGGAGAAGTTTGCGCTGCTTGCCAGCGTGCCGCTGCATTTTCATTTTCGGGATGCCGACAACGAGCACGAGAACGAAGGGCCGGTGATTGAACTGGATGTGCGCGGCGAGGTGAAGGGCATTCGCTACTCCAATCATTCCGTGCAGCCTTTTTTGCTGCCAGTCAACCAGATGGAGGCCTATTACGATGCCTATCGGACATTTGGCAACCTGCGCGAAGATGATGCCTATCAGTTGCGCATCAAAATGAATTCGGGCGATCTGTATATGGTTGATAACCGCCGCGTGTTGCACGGCCGCACCGGGTTTTCCGGCCAGGGTGCGCGACATTTGCAAAGCTGCTACATCGAATGCGACGAACTGATGAGCCGACTGGCGGTGTTACTGCGGGTATAGCTTGCCCGTACAAACTGCTGGTTGCGCATCAACAGACCTCTTGCAAAAGTAGGGGCGTTGCATGCAACGCCCCTACGAGCGCTGCGTGCGGATGGACTTTCGATGCGCAAACGGGCTGGGCTGAGCCAGGAACGCCTGGCCGATGCGCTCGACCGAGCCGGGCGCACTGGCCTGCCCGACGACTACCGCGTTCGGTTGCGCGACATTCAATCAGGATGGCCTGCCACCGACATCATTCGGGTGTTGACGGATTACGTTCGCAGCCTCAATCAGCGGCTCACTGCTATGTGGGCGGTGAGCAAATAGTTTGTTCAGAAGCCAAACACGACGACGACTAAACCAGCCCCTACGGGCGCCCAAATAGCTTCTTAATCCGTCTGCCTAACCCACTCAGTTGCTCCTCAATCTTCATCGTCGTCTTCACTTCGTCAGGCACATGGTCGGCCCAGTAATGCGTAGTCTTGGCGACCACAGTGACGACGTTTTTGATCTCGCCTTTGATGCCGAAACGCTCGCCGCACGGCACAAACAGGCGGCTGCCCTCGTTGCGCACTTGCACGTTTTCCACAATACCTGCATCGGCCAGCCACGCGGCCATGCCCTCGCTCTGGCACTCCACGGCAATCCAGCCGGGTTTATCTGCCTGCGCTTTTAAGCCGCTGACCAAATAAATGCCGCGAATAATTTCTTGCTGAGCAAATTGGTAGCCGGGGCTGTGTACATCGCTGGTTTCATCTGGCCCCAGCAACGTGGCGCGATGGGCTGGGCCGCCTTCTTTGGCCAGCACGCAAAAGCTATCCCACATGTTGTCCCAGGCCACGCTGCCGTCGTCGTTGTATTTGATGGGCGTCGAGGCCATAGGTGCGGCTTTGTCTGCCGCTGCCGTTGCGGCTTCGGCTTTGCGCTTGCGATCTTCGGGGTCAAAATTAGGAATTACATCTGCCATCGCTGTCATCGTGCCTTAAAACGTGTCTAATCACCAAATCAAACGCTGCTCAGTTTGTGTTCGGATGTATGTTTGAACGAGAATAGCACACATGCACATCCTAATTTTGGGCGGCACGCGCTTTGTGGGGCGGCACCTGGTGAATGTGGCACTGGCCCGCAACCACACTGTGACGCTGTTCAACCGAGGCAAAACCGACGCAGAAATTTTCCCAAACGTAGAGCAGATTCATGGCGACCGCGCCAACGCCGCCGACCTGGCCCAACTGCAAGGCCGAAGCTGGGATGCGGTGATTGACACTTGTGGCTACATCCCCGGCATGGTTCGCCTTTCGGCAGAGGTATTGCAAGACAAGACGCAGCACTATACGTTCATCTCCTCCATCTCTGTTTACGCCGACACGCGGGTAGCAGGCATCGCTGAGGGCCATCCAGTTGGCTCACTGAGTGATGAAGCCGCAGGCGCCATCACCACCAACGAAGGCGTGACCGGCGAAACCTATGGCCCGCTGAAGGCGCTGTGCGAACAAGAAATATTGCGCGCCTTCCCCACCAAATCTTTGGTGATTCGGCCTGGGTTAATCGTAGGGCCGAACGATGCGACGGATCGCTTTACGTATTGGCCTGTGCGCGTGGCGCAGGGCGGTGCGATGTTGGCCCCCGGCTCAGCAGATTGGGTGACGCAGGTGATTGACGTGCGTGATTTAGCCGAGTGGACGATTAGCATGGTTGAGGCGCAGCACACTGGGATTTATCAGGCCACCGGGCCAGCGCACGAGCTGACCTTTGGCGAGTTACTCCTCACCTGCCAACAAGCTAGCAACAGCAAAGCAGACATAGTATGGGTCGATGAGCAATGGCTGCTGACCCAAAACGTTGCACCGTGGAGCGATTTGCCCTTGTGGATTCCGACAAGCGACCCCGACACTGTTGGCTTCTCGCGGATGAATTGCGCAAAGGCTATTGCCACTGGTTTGCGCTTCCGCCCCCTTGCCGAGACCGTGCGTGACACGCTGGCCTGGCATGCTACGCGCAATGTGACTGAGTTGAAAGCAGGCCTAAAGCCCGAACGTGAAAACGAATTGCTCTCTAAATGGAGAAAATCAGGAGACCCATCTCATGCGTGAATCTACTCAACCCATCCGCGTCTTGTGCATCAGCAGCGCCATTAAAGGCCAGGCTTTAATCCACGAACTCAAACGCCAGGGCTGCATCGTCATCCTGCTCACCGAAGAGCGTTGGCGCGACAGCCCGGAGTGGCCTTACCAGAGCGTGGATCAGATGGTTTACATGCCCAGCCTGTATCGCAAGCAAGAGGTGATGAACCAGGTAGGCTACATGCTGCGCGGCTGGCCCATCGATTTGATTATTCCGTTGGATGATTACGAAGTGGAAATGGCTGCCAGCCTGCGCGAACACCTGCGCATGCGCGGCATGGGCGAAACCGCCGCCCGCTTTTTTAGAGACAAGCTGGCGATGCGCGTGCGAGCGCAAGAGGCCAACATCCCCGTGCCGGAGTTCACCAGCGTCTTCAACTACGACAAGTTGCGCGATTTTATGGCTCGTGTGCCCGCGCCCTGGCTCCTCAAGCCGCGCAGCGAGGCTGGCTCGATGGGCATCAAAAAATGCGAAAACGCCGAGCAGGTGTGGCGCTTGTTAGACGAATTAGGCGACAACCAATCCAACTATTTGCTGGAGCAGTTTGTGCCCAGCGATGTGTTTCACGTAGATTCAATCGTCTGGCAAGGCGAGATTGTCTTCAGCGCAGCCAATGCCTATGGCAAGCCGCCGCTCGCGGTCAGCCACGGCGGCGGTGTGTTCACCACCCGCATCTTGGATGACGCTGACGCGCAAACACGAGCCTTGAAAGCCATGAACGCCAACGTCCTCAAAACGCTGGGCTTGGTTAATGGTGTAGCCCATGCAGAGTACTTGCGCGGCGTGCAAGATGGGCAATTGCGCTTCTTGGAGTGCGCCGCCCGCGTGGGTGGGGCCAACATCAGCGACATGATTGAGCACGGCACAGGCATTAACCCGTGGACGGAGTGGGCATGCATCGAGTTAGCGCAGTTGCGCAACGAGGAATACGTGTTGCCCACTGTCCGCAAAGATTACTCCGGCATTTTGGTCTGCCTCAGCAAAACCGAATGGCCCGACCTTTCGGCCTACACCGACCCCGAAGTGAAGTGGCTGATGCGTAAAGCCTGGCATGCCGGTGTCATCGTCGTCTCGCCAGAAAGTAGTCGCGTGCAAAGCCTCCTCAACCAATACGCCGAACGCTTCGCCAACGATTTTGTGGTGCGGGGTGAAGTGTTAGAAACTGGGCGGGTGGGCTAATCATCCGAACCAGTCAGCAAAGCATCCTGAGCGTTCGGCGCTACGCCGCGTCGAAGGATGCGGACTTGTTGGAACTTCGCTGGCCTAGCTCGACATAGAGCGCATCGTTCGACTGCGCTCAGGATGCTCGTCGCAAGTAAAAGGGCACAAAGATAAAACTTTGTGCCCTTTGTGTTTCTTTGAGTCCTTCGTGGTGAAAAATCTTACTCGCGCAAAAAGTCGCGCAGCTTGCGGGCGTGCGCAGGGTGGCGCAACCGGCTCAGGGCCTGCGCCTCAATCTGGCGCACGCGTTCACGCGTCACACCCAGCTTGCGGCCCACTTCTTCCAGCGTATACGTCTCGCCGTCCAGCAAACCATAGCGCAACTGCAAAATGCGCACCTCGCGCGGCGGCAGCGTGTCCAGAATGTCGCCCAGTTGCTCACGCAACATCTGCGCCGTCACCATCTCGGCGGGCGCAGGGCTGTCCTCGTCCGGAATAAAGTCGCCCAACACACTTTCTTCCTCGTCGTCGGTTGGCGTCTCTAAGCTGATGGGGCGGCGGGCCACCTGAATCATCTGCTCGGCCTTGCGCACGGTCACGTTCAAGGCCTCAGCCAGCTCGGCGACAGTCGGGTCGCGGCCCAACTCTTGTGTCAGTTGGTGGCTGGCCCGCAACAGGCGGTTAATTTGGTCGCCCATGTGCACCGGCACGCGAATGGTGCGGCCCTGATCTGCAATGGCACGTGTTACGGCCTGGCGAATCCACCAGGTGGCATAGGTGCTGAACTTATGGCCGCGCCGCCAATCAAACTTTTTGGCTGCGCGAATCAGGCCGATATTGCCCTCTTGAATCAAATCCAAAAACGGCACGCCGCGCCCAATATATTTCTTCGCCACCGAGATCACCAGGCGGCTGTTGGCGTTAATCAAGTGCTCGCGGGCGGCCATACCGTCGTCGCTCTCGCGGTCGCGCACCTCGCGCACCACTGGCCCCATCTTCAGGTTCTCGGCCATCTCGTCGCGGGCGGCCTTGCCGCGCTCCATGCGCTGGGCCAGGTCCACCTCTTGCGGCGCAGTTAGCAATGGCACGCGGCCAATCTCTTTGAGGTAGAGGCCGACCGTGTCATCGGCTTCAATCGCTTCGAGCAAGTTCTCGTTGTTACGCTCGTTTAGCTCGTCCTCATCGTCGTCGTCGTCGTCCACCATCTGGTCGGCGGCTTCGTCCTCGTTGCTAACGATGGAGATGCTGGCATCGGTGAGGGCAGCAAAGACATCTTCCATCTGCTCCAGGTTTTTTTCCGCATCGGGGAACAAACCCAGAATATCGTCGTAGGTTACAAAGCCGCGCTCGCGGCCAATGTTGATGAGTTGGTCTTCAGCGGTCAACTCGTCCACTGCCATCTCTTCAATAGCCGCAGGCACCACATCCGAGGCCATGTCCGACTCGGTGGTGACTTTGTTAGGCTTCATCACCACTGAATCAATTGTGCTTACGGGGGTAGGTGCAACAGGTGTTGCCAGGCCGTTGGCAGCCCTAGCCAGGCTGAGGCTGGCGAACATGGCGCGCGCCGTAATAGGTTGCGGCTCCGCTTTGCTGGGCCTGCTAGGCTTGGTCACGGTCTTTGCCGCTGTCTTAGCGGCCTGCGCTGCGACTGCTTTGGCGGAATAGGGTTTGGCAACAGCGATCTGCGCAGCCAAAGATTTGGCGGCGCTTTTGAGCTTGGTCGAGGTTGCCGAGGTCTTTGCCTTGGTCGGGCTTTTCTTCACA
>JAYTNY010000273.1:0-6601 GCA_043748055.1 Roseobacter sp. | reverse complement strand
TGGTCTTGCCACTGCTCGTGGGGACCGGTCGGGTTCACTAGGTCGCCCAGGTCGCCCAAATCCAGCCACAGGCGCTTTGGCTGCGTACTATCGCTACCTTGCGCCTCATCTTTTTTGCCTAACCCAAACAGTTTCAACATAGTCCCAATTTAACCTGAGTGCGCAAGACTGCATCTTATTTTGGTAATCCGAGCCGAACTTGAGCGGAATAGTCCGTAGGACTTTGCTATTCCCTGCACCCGATTTGAAATCGGGTGCGCCGTGCGCTGCACCACATGCCCGTTACGGCGTGCCGGGCATCGCCACCGATTAGGAAATCGGTGGCTGGTCATAGCAAAGTCCTGCGGACTAGCTCATCACTTTTGTTTCGATAGCATTCAGATTGAATATTGCTCGTCTCGCTTACACGCTTCAATTTCCGTACATGAAAACACGAAGAAACGAAGAAGCAAAGATGTCTTCGATGATCTTTGCTTCTTTGCTTCTTCGTGTTCAAAAAACTGATTTAGTGGCAGCCGCAGCCCGAACCGCAGCTTGCACCCTCTTCGGCCTGCGCGCCATCCTTCGTCTTAAACGAGGAACCGCAGCCGCAGCTTGCCGTCGCATTCGGGTTCTCAATCTTGAACCCACCGCCCATCAAGCTATCCACAAAATCTACGGATGCGCCGCTGAGATACATCAGGCTGGTTGGGTCAATAAACAGCTTTACGCCGCCCTGCTCCACCACCGTATCAAACTCGCGGGCCTGCGCCTCGAAGGCCATGCCATATTGCAAGCCACTGCACCCGCCGCCCGCCACAAACACCCGCAACCCGTGGTTGGGAATGCTGCGCGCAGTGAGCAAGTCTTTCAGCTTGCCCTGCGCCGTCGGAGTCAGCGACATCGCGGGCAAATCCATCACCGCCACTTCTGGCTCCATCGTCATCGTCTCGGTCAAATCTACTAATGCCATAATTTTTCTCCTAGTCAATTCTCACGACATAGCTGCACGCCACGCCACCTTCACTCATTCGTTCGCGCACTTCGGGCTTGGTGCCCAATAGCTCGGCCACCAACATCAAATCCATGTTGCACAGTTCGCTGTGCTGCTTGCTGGCCTCATGATACGGGCAATTGCGTGTACGCAACACAAAACTTTCACCCTCGCGCTCCCAATCGGCTGCGTAGCCGCAGGTGTTCAAATAATCTACAGCCGCCTTCATGCGTTGTTCGGGCTTGGCGGTTGGGTTGATCTGGGCTTGCACGGCCATACGGCTTGCCACACCCTGCGAGATGCGCCGCACATCCTCTGCCGAGAGCGATTCTTTGATCTCGTCCAGCATCAGCAACGACAGCGCTTGGTAATTCTTAGGGAAGCGTTCCAACGCGCAGGGGGTCAGGCTCCAGGCGTGTTGCGGGCGGCCTGGGGTCTCGCGGTGGCGCACTTCGTTCATCTCCACCAGGCCCTCTTTAGCCAGCACATCCAAGTGATGTCGTACCGTCACAGTCGTCACATCCAACGCCTCGGAGAGTGAATCCACCGTGCAAGTCTGACAATCTCGCAGCAACTCCAGAATACGCTTGCGCGTGGGTTGCATCGCCTGTAATGCCTGCATATCGCAAAGATTGTATGGGGGCAGCATAATTTGTCAAACGGCCATCTTCTTTATTGTGAGCGTGGTGAATGTGCGACGCACCTCCTGCGTTTTGTGGCAGAACTTGTAGCGATGCAGGTGCGTCGCACATCAACCCTTGCATAAAGCGCGATAATCTCGCATCATGAAAATTGCGCAGATTGAGCTTTACGAATTTACGATGCCGCTGGTGTCCGCCCTGACAACCAGTTTCGGCGGGGGCGATGACCACCACAGCATCCTCATCAAAATGACCAGCACCGACGGCGTAACCGGCTGGGGCGAGTGGAGTGGCGATGGCCCTGGCTACAGCTACGAGACGATTCCGACGGCGTGGCACATCATCAAAGACTATCTCGCGCCCATGCTCTTCAAGGCTGAGGTGAACCACCCCAGCGATGCGGTCGAAATCTTTAAGTGGGTGCGCGGGCACAACTTCACCAAAGCCAGCCTAGAGTCGCCGTTGTGGGACATGGCGGCGCAGATGTCAGGCCAAAGCCTAAGCCAGTTTATTGATGCTGGGCGTGGCATCGTCAAATCACGCGTGTCGGTCGGCGTCAGCGTCGGCATCCAGAGCAGCCCAGAGAAGCTCATCGAGGTCATTCACGGTTATCTGGCCGATGGCTACGGCCGCATCAAAATCAAAATTAAGCCAGGCCGCGACATTGGCGATGCGCGCGCCGCCCGCAAGGCCACCCCCACCAGCTTGCTGCAAGTGGACGCCAACAGCGCCTTCACCTTAAAAACCGCCGACGTCTTTAAGGAAATGGAGGATTTGGATTTGTTGCTGATTGAACAGCCATTGGGCTACGACGACATTTATGAGCACAGCAAATTGCAGCCCCAGCTCAAAACGCCCATCTGCTTGGACGAAAGCATTCACACGCCCGACCATGCGCGCATGGCCATAGAGCTCGGCGCGTGCAAGATCATCAACATCAAGCAAGGCCGCGTGGGCGGCCTCACCCACGCCATCGCCATTCACGATATTTGCGCGGCGCAGGGCATTCCAGTGTGGTGTGGCGGCATGTTGGAGACGGGGATTGGGCGGGCGTTGAACCTGGCGCTGGCCTCGTTGCCCAACTTCAAGCTACCCAGCGACCTCAGCGCCAGCAAACGCTACTACCGCGAGGACACGATTGACCCCGCGTTTGAGATTAACGCCGACAGCACGCTGACGGTGCCAACGGGTGTTGGGCTGGGGGTGAATGTGCGGATGGATCGCGTGCAAAAAGTTTCGTTGCGACATGAAAAACTTTCACCGCAGTAACTTCGCAATCACAAACCAGGTTTTTTGAAAAAACCTGGTTTGTGATTGCGGGTCTGCCGCAGTTCTGATTTTCGCTCAATAGTCAACCGCAAAGATTTCTCGATTCTGCTTTTGCCCCACCGCACGCGGCACCCTGCGCAACAGCGCATTGCGCAGACTACGTTGCCAGGGCTGCGCCAAATGCACCAGGCCGCCCAACTGCCGCGAGCGCGCCACAATCATCTCGGCTTTGGGCTTGCGAATGCGTTCGTACTCCGCAAAAGCAACCGCAGGGTCGGCATGTTTGCTGATGGCGCTCGCAATCACATAGGCGTCCTCGATAGCTTGGTTGCCACCCTGCCCCAGATTCGGCGTGGTGGCATGCGCGGCATCGCCCAGCAAGGCCACCCGGCCTACATGCCAACTGGGCAGCGGCGGCAAGTCATACATATCGGTGCGGATGAAGCGATCTTCGGGCGTAGCCTCAATCACCTCTGCGCCAGGGCGAGCAAACTCCTGCGCCCAGGTCAGCAGGTGTTGCTTGGCCATCGCTTTCGTTGCATCCTTTACACCTGCGGCTGAGGGGATGGTTGCATACCAATACGTCTGCGCAGAGCTGACGGCGACGATGCCTAAGCGCATCTTGGCTCCCCAAGACTCGCGCGCCAGCGGCGCGTTCGACTCAACCAGCGAAAAATTCGCCACCCCGCGATACGATGTTTGCCCAGAGTAACGGGCTGCGATGTTAGGAAACAATTGGCGGCGCACCACCGAGTGAATACCCTCGGCACCGATCAATAGTCGGCCCGTCGCCTGCGTGCCGTCCTCAAAGTGAGCGAGTACGTGATCCGCGTTCTCCTCAAATTTCAGCAACGTTTTGCCGGGGTGCAACACGCCTTCGGGCAGATGCCGCAGCAACAAACCATATAACTCGGCACGCAACAGGCCAAGCATGGGGTAGCCAAAGTTGCGCATCAGTTCATGGCGTTGGGGTGTCGCCATCAGCGCACGCCCTTGTGCATCGGTCAGCATCAAGCTGTTCAGCTCAACGCCATGTGCGCGCACCTCATCCGCCAAACCCAGCCGCGCCAACACGTTCATGCCATTCGGCGCAAGGATGATGCCTGCGCCCACCGCGCGGACTTCTTTGGCGCTCTCAAACACACGGCAAGCGATGCCGCGCTGGTGCAAAGCCAACGCCATGCAAAGGCCACCAATGCCACCACCGATGATCAATACGTCATTCATCACTGCCTCAATATAATCCGGTAAACAAAGCGATGCATAGTCGCAATTTTTAGGCATCTCGAATCACGAAGGAAACACATGAGCAGCACCCACAAGCTAAAGACCGTCAGCAAAGAACTAGAAGGCGTGGCCCGTGCGCCGCACCGCGCGTTTATGCGCGCCATGGGATTAGGCGACAAGGAACTCAATCAGCCTTTAATCGGCATTGCCAGCACCTGGAACGAGGCCACGCCCTGCAACATGGTGTTGCACGATTTGGCCGTAGAAGCCAAACGCGGCGTGAGCGAGATGGGCGGCACACCCCGCGAATTCGTCAGCATCTCTGTGAGCGATGGCATTGGCATGGGCCACGAGGGCATGAAGGCCAGCCTGATGAGCCGTGACCTGATCGCAGACTCAATCGAGCTAATGATGCGCGCGCACTGCTACGACGCATTCGTGGGCCTGGCTGGGTGCGACAAGAGCTTGCCCGGCACCATCATGGCAATGGGCCGCTTGAACTTGCCCAGCATCTTTGTGTATGGTGGCACCATTAAGCCGGGGCGCTTTCGCGGGCGCGACATCACCATTCAGAATATGTATGAAGCCGTCGGCGAGCGTGAGGCGGGCAAGATTAGCGATGCCGATTTGTATGAGATGGAATGTGCGGCCTGCCCCGGCATCGGCTCGTGCGGTGGCTTGTTTACGGCCAACACCATGAGCAGCGTGAGCGAGGCATTGGGCATGGCGCTGCCCGGCAACGCCTCGCCACCTGCGGTGGATGAGGAGCGCAAGTGGGTGGCCTACGAAAGCGGCAAGGCGCTATTAAATTTAATGAAGCGCGGCATTAAACCCGCCGACATCATGACGATGGAGGCGTTTGAGAACGCCCTCACCGTGGTGCTGGCCATGGGTGGCAGCACCAACGTGGCGTTGCACTTGCCCGCCATCGCCCACGAGTTGGGCCTCAAACTTACGTTTGCCGATTTCACAAGAATTACCTGCAAGACCCCGCACATTGCCGATATGACCCCCGGCGGCAAATATGTGATGGAGGACTTGCACAAGATCGGCGGTGTGCCCGTCGTCATGCGCACGTTGTTGGATGCGGGCTTGCTGCATGGCGATGTGATGACCGTGACCGGCAAGACGCTGAAGCAAAACTTGAAGAGCGCTAAGAACGCCGAGAAGATCAAAGGCCAGAATGTCGTCGTGCCGGTCAGCGCGCCGTTGCGCGGCACGGGCGGCATGGTGGTGGTGAAAGGCAACCTTGCGCCCGAAGGCGGCGTGGTCAAAGTTGCGGGTGTGAAGAAGATTAAACACACCGGCCCAGCCCGCGTATTCGACACCGAGCAAGCCTGCGCCGCCGCCGTGGCCCGCCGCGAGATCAAGGCCGGCGATGTGGTCGTCATTCGCTATGTCGGCCCGCGCGGCGCGCCCGGCATGCCGGAGATGCTCTCAGTGACGGCGGCGATTCGCGGCCAGGGCTTGGGCTACGATGTGGCGCTGCTGACCGATGGGCGCTTCTCTGGTGCAACGACAGGCTTGATGGTGGGGCATGTGGGGCCAGAGGCTGCCGTGGGTGGACCGATTGCGGCGATCAAAGATGGCGATGTGATTACGGTGGATGCGACGGACCCGGCGAAGGGAGTACTCTCGGTCAAGCTCAGCAAGCAGGAGCTGGCGAGCCGCCTCAAAAAGTGGAAGCCGCACAAGCCGCACTACACCACCGGTGCGCTCGCCAAGTATGCCAAGCTGGTTGGCCCAGCCTGCTATGGGGCCGTGACGCACTAAGTGGGCGCACTTTCACATTCAAACAGCCGCATGCAGCATGCGGCTGTTTTTGTATCGCCTCTTCGATGCATTGGCTCGGCACGCGTTCCCTAAACTGCGCTGCATCAGAGTTTGGCTGCCATACCGGTCTTGTCTTTAAGTCGTTCAATCATCCAGCGCCTTCACAATAGCCTGCGTGTTGTAGCGCACGGCATCAATGTAGTTACTGCCCTTGCTATCCGCTTTGCCCAGTGCATCGGTGAACAACTCTGGCCCCACCACTACCCCCGCTTCTTTGGCCACGCGCTCCACCAGCGCTGGGTTGGTCATGCTCTCCAAAAAGATGGCCTTGCTGCCCGTCGTCTTGATCGCTTCAACGATCTTGGCAAAGTCGGCTGCCGATGGCTCACCGGCAGCCGTCGAAACCGAAGCAATGACGCTGCCGACGATCTCGAAGCCATATCGGTCGGCGTAATAGCCCAGCGCATCGTGCGAGGTCACCAGCTTGCGTTTGTCTTTGGGCAGCTTAGCTACTTCGGCCTCCACCTCTTTGCCCAAGGCCTCCAGCTTCTTCAAATAGGCCTCGGCATTGGCTTTGTAAGTCGCGGCATTGGCTGGGTCTAATCTCGATAGCCCCGCTTCAATGTTTTTCACCATCAGCATCGCGTTGTCCACGTTGTGCCAGATGTGCGGGTCTTCTTCTTTCTTGCCGCCTTCTTCAATCTCGCGCGTCTTCACC